>DASQYN010000075.1:0-3935 GCA_035639215.1 Burkholderiales bacterium | reverse complement strand
CGCCTTCTGGATTCGTTAGGAACAGGCACTCCCAAAGGGGCTCTCGCAGCCCCTTTGCTTTTTCTGGGAATCGCGACGACCGCCTATGGCTCGGCGGTCGCTTCGCCGACCGTCTGGGCCAGCGCCCTGCTGGTCCTGATCGCCGCCGCCATGCTGAACGAGCGTGGCGCGCAGCGGCTGTGTATTTCGCCCCTTTCGATCGGGGTGGCGGCGTACGTCGTGTGGGTCATCGTCAACGACTTCGTGAACGCTGCCTACACTGCAGCGGGAATATTTCATCCAGCCTTCCTCGCGTGCGGATTCGTGGTGGGCCGGACGCTAGAGCCGCAGGCTCGCGCAGCGGCAGCTAGAGCAGTCGTCGCGGGTATGGCGCTGTTGGCCTTATGGGCGCTATGGCAAAGCGCCTCCGGCGAAGGGCGGGCGCACGCGCACTTCGAGACCCCTAACACTTTGGCGACGGTTCTCAACCTCGCCCTTGCGCCAATGGTCTTGCGCATTGCCTACGGCGATGAGCGGCGAACTGTGCTCGGCATGGCCGGCCTGTTGTCCGCGGCGCTCGTCTGCACGCTGAGCAGAGGCGGCTTCGTTGCTCTTGCCGTCGCTTTGGCGGCGGTGGTCCTTCTCTCCCGCAGCCGACCGAGCTCACGCGGCGCCGTGCGTATGCTTTCCGCGCTTGCCGTTGGCGCGACATTAGGTGTGCTGGCGCTGCAATGGCCGGCGTGGATCGGCCGGGCGTCGCTCTCTTCCGAAGGACCGGTGCGAGGCATCGCTTCGACGTTCGCCGGCACCGTGGCCGCGCGCATGCAGCTCTATCGCCTCGCGCTTTCTGCTGTATCCGACCACCCTTTGTTCGGCGTTGGATACCTTGGCTTCAATGCTCTCTTCGAGGCGGGACGCGCGCATGTGCCTTCCTATGCCGTGGAAAACGTCACCTATTTCGTCCACGACGACTATCTGCAGACGCTGGTCGAGCTGGGGGTGCCGGGCTTCGCGATGCTGGTCGCGGTCGTGGCGCTGCCTTTCTGGCTGGCCAGGGCCTCGCCGCGGTCGGTCAAGGATCGACTGTCTTTGCGCGCCGCGCTGGCAGGCATTGCGGTCATGGCCATCCACGCCGTTGCCGATTTCCCGTTCTATGTGCCGATCTGCCTGCTTCTTTTCGGCGCCCTGCTCGGCGAAGTCGACCGCCTCGTCGCTCCCGAGCAGCCCGTCGCGCAACCCATGCTCTCCGACGCCCGCGCTCGCGCTGCGAAGTTTGCCGGCGCCGCCGTCTTGGCGATGATCGTGCTGCCGCCGCCGATCGCCGAAGCGACGGCGGCTTTCGGAGACCGGAGCTGGCGCACGGGTGACGCCCGGGCGGCGGCATTCGCCTTCGAGCTCGCGCGTCGCTTCCAGGCCCGGGATTGGCGATATCACTGGTATGCGGCGCAGTTCTGGTACGCGCAAGCGATGCTCACGGGCAAGCGCGAGCACGCCGATCTTGCCGACCTTGCATTCGCCGCCGCCATGGAGGCCAACCCGAGCGAGCCGCGGGCGGTTCTCGGGCGGCTGGCGACTCAGTTGCGGTTCGCCGCGGTGCTCGGAGAGCGCCAGGCGCCGCAAACCCTGCGCGCCTGGGCCGACCGCGCACTCGCGTTGGCGCCGCTCAATCCGTCAGTGCAGAAAGACTACGCCGCGGCGCTCGCGCGGCTCGGCAGCGCTCCGTGAGCTGGCCGCGCGGCTATTCGTTCATGGAGCTGGTGGTCGTGCTGGTCATCGCCGGGATTCTCGCCGCGGTTGTCGTCCCTCGATTCAACCAGCCGGAAGTCGATGCCGCATGGTTCTACGAGCAGGTCAAGTCTGGCGTGCGCTACGCGCAGCGCCAGGCCGTTGCGCAGCGCCGCAGCGTCTACGTGGTGGTCGACGCGACGACGCTCAGGCTCTGCTACGACGCCGGTTGCGCGTCACCGGTCAGCGACTTCGGCAAGGCGGCGAGCTACCAGCTGACCGCGCCGAGCGGCGTCTCGCTCACGCCGGCGACGTTCTCGTTCAATGGCCTGGGTCAGCCGAGCGCCGGCACGACGTTTTCGGTCGGTGCCTTGTCCGTCAACATCGTCGCCGAGACCGGCTATGTGCCCTAGCGGCCGGTCGCAGGGTCTTTCGCTGCTCGAGGTCGTCATCTTCGTCGTCGTCCTCGCCGTCGGTTTCGCCGGCGTGTTGATCCTCTATAACCAGGCGACGCGCGCCAGCGTCGATCCGCTGGTTCGCAAGCAGGCGCTCGCCATCGCCCAATCGCTGCTCGAGGAGATCGAGCTGCACCCCTACACTTACTGCGACCCGGACGACGCGAACGTCTACACCGCGAGTTCGACGGCCGGCTGCGCGACTCTCCCGGAAAACATCGGTCCGGAAGGAGAAGCTAGATACGCCAACCCGCGTTTCGACAACGTCAACGACTACAACGGTTTCTGCATGGGCCCCGGCGCGCCGGCGTGCGCCGATGCGCTGATAACGACGGCCGCTAGCACGTCGATCGCCCAGCTTGCCGACTATCGGGTCGACGTCTCGGTCGCGCAGATCACCGCCGCCGACGCGCTGCCTGCCGTGCCGCTCGCGGAAGGCTTGCGCATCACGGTTGCGGCCAGGCACATCCCGACCGGCACGACGGTTTCGCTCGACGGATATCGGCTCCGCTATGCCCCTAATGCGCCCTGAGGCCCGACAGCACGGCGTAACGCTGATCGAGATGGTCGTGGCTATGGTGGTAATCGGGATCGTCCTCGCCGCGACCATTTTCTTCGCCTATCCGCTGCGCGAGGCCGTGGATACCAAGGACCGGGCCGAGCTCACCGATATCGCCGACAACGCCTTGCAGCGTATCGGACGGGATGTGCGGCTGGCGCTACCCAACAGCGTTCGTGTCACCGTCTCGGGCAGCTCGTCCTTCCTCGAGTTCGTGCCGCTGCGCACGGGCGGCCGCTACCGGGCGCAATCGAGTGGCGCGGCCTGCGGCACAGGCACCGACGAGCTCGCGTTCGAAGCCGTCGATACGTGCTTCAAGACTATCGGCGTCCTGCCGGCGCAGGACGTGGCCAGCGTCACGGCGAGCGACTTTCTCGTCCTCAACAACTACGGCGACGGCTTCGCCGGGCAGAACGTCTATCAGACGGCGGCGCCGCTCAACCGCCGTGCCATCACCTCGGTGACGAACGAGGGCTCGCCGGTGGCCCGTCAGGTCGTCAGCTTCGCCTCCGCGACGGCCTTCGACCGAAGCCTCCATGACTCCGCCGCCAGACGCTTCTACATCGTCGCCGGCAATGCGGCAACGGCGCTCCCGGAGCCGGTCACGTATGAATGCAACCCGCCGACGTTGACGCGGCGCTGGGGTTACACGATGAGCTCGACGCAGCCCACGGCATTCGCCGACGGTGCCACCGCGCTGCTCGCGAACAAGGTGGCGAGCTGCTCTTTCGATTACAACCCGAACGGCGTGGCCGCGCGAGTCGGCCTGCTGACGCTCCACATCGAGCTCAGCAAGGCGGTCTCCAGCGGCGCGACCGAGACGGTGAGCCTCTACCAGGCCGTGCACGTCAACAATGTGCCCTGACCGCCTGCGAAAGCACAGTGCCGGCTTCGCGCTGATGGCGGCGCTCTTCATCATCGTGACGCTGGCCGCCATTGGCGCTTATCTGCTCACGATCTCCACGGCGCAGGTCGGCGCCGCGAGCCAGGACGAGCAGGCGGCGCGCGCCTATCAGGCGGCGCGTGCCGGCATCGATTGGGGGGCGTACGGCGTCCTGCGCAACTCGCCGGCCAGCTGCTCCGCATCCCAGACGATCCCGCTTCATCAGGGCCTGGAGGGATTCTGGGTCCGCGTCGATTGCAGCCAGGTCGCGACCGAAGCGGAAGGCGGATCGAACGTGGACGTCTTTTTGATCACTGCAACTGCCTGCAATCGC
>DASQYN010000074.1:0-8504 GCA_035639215.1 Burkholderiales bacterium | reverse complement strand
GCGGAACAGCGCCGAGACGTCGTTCTGGCCCTCCACGTCGGCCTTCGCCGCGAAATACAGGTACCGGCGGTTCGCCTGCGACTCGCCCGCGAACGCCGCCTTCAGATTCTCGTGCGTCTTGCTGCCCTTCAGCGCTTTCATCATGCCTCCTTCGGGGGATTTGCCAGCTAGCCTAGACAGCGGCCTTCAATAGATCAAATGGAATTTCGTAATTCTCTCGATTGAGCTTTGCTATGCCCTCGCTAGGTCCTGGCGAATTGCCGCTCGATCTCGGCGAAGGTGCGCGCGACTTCCGCGCTCTGCACGGCGATGCCGAGCTGGCGGGCGATCTGCGAGAGCGAGAAGATGCCGCGCACCATGGCGCGCCGGCCGGGCGGCGCGAGCGGCCGGGCAGGCGGCACCGTGTCGTAATCCACCACGAGCGCGTGCTGGCGGCCGGCGCGGCGCAGCGTCTCGAAGACGTGACCGACGCGCGCCCCTGTCAGGTCGGCAAGCTCTATCACTTCGACCTGCTCGACCGGCGTCATGACATCGCCGACGAGAAGCTCGTCGCGCCGCAGCCCGCGCTCGGCAGCGACGCGCATCGAGCGCTCGCCAAGCACGTCGGTCGCCGTGAGCAGGCCGAGCACGTTCTCGCGATAGTCGGCGACGAGCAGGAGCCGTACGCCGCGCGCGATCATGAACTCGTTCGCGCCGGCGAGCGGCGCCTGCGGGCGGATGAGCGCCGGCGGCACCCGCGTAAGGTCGGTCATGACCTGCGCGGCGGGCGACTCCAGCGTGACCTGTCCTGCCTGACCCGCGGTGGGGCGGCGAAAGCCGGCGCCGGATCCCAGCTCGCGCACCGGCAGCGGCTGGTAGTCTCGCTCCACGGTAACCTCAGGTATGCAGCGGCTCGGCGCGGCGCGCGCGGCGATCGGCCTGCAGATAGCGATGCAGCTCGATGAGCGCCTGGCGGTAGACGTCCCGCTTGAAATCGATGACGCTCTCGAGCGGCACCCAGTAGTCGTGCCAGCGCCACGCGTCGAACTCGGGATGGCCGCTCGCACGCAGCTTGACGTCACAGTCGCGGCCCATCATGCGCAGCAGAAACCAGATCTGCTTCTGCCCGCGATAGCCGCTCTTGCCGAAGCGAGCGCAGCCTTCTTCGTCGCTTTCCGGCCGGGCCCGGCGCAGCCATTTCTCCGGCACGTCGTAGCGCAGCCAGTCACGGGTGCGGCCGAGCGGGCGCACATGCTCGGGCTGCAGCCCGATCTCTTCCTCGAGCTCGCGATACATCGCCTGCAAGGGGGTTTCGCCATGCTTGATGCCGCCCTGGGGAAACTGCCAGGCGTGCTGGTTGACGCGCTTCCCCCAGAACACCTCGTGCCTCGCGTTCACGAGGACGATGCCGACGTTCGGACGGTAGCCTTCCTTGTCGAGCATGGCAGCACCGCCTAAGTTAGCCTAAAGTAAAATGCTCGGATCGATTTTTCCACAGCCCACCGGCAAAGACAACGCCTGAAAATGCCGGGCGACGGCCATGAAATCCGCAGCGGCCCTTGAGAACCTCCACCTTTTTCATCGCCACGCAGAAGGAAGTCCCCGCCGAGGCGGAGATCGTCAGCCATCGCCTGATGCTGCGCGCCGGCCTGATCCGGCGGCTGTCGGCCGGCATCTACACCTGGCTGCCGCTCGGCGTCAGGGTGCTGCGCAAGGTCGAGCGCATCGTGCGCGAGGAAATGAACCGCGCGGGCGCCCTGGAGCTTGTCATGCCGGTCGTGCAGCCCGCCGAGCTGTGGCAGGAATCGGGGCGCTGGCAGGCCTACGGGCCGGAGCTGCTGCGATTCCGAGACCGCCATGAGCGCGACTTCGTCATCCAGCCGACCTCGGAGGAGGTCGTGACCGATCTCGCGCGCAGCGAGCTTAAGAGCTACCGGCGGCTGCCAGTGCACTTCTACCAGATCCAGACCAAGTTGCGCGACGAGCGCCGACCCCGCTTCGGCGTAATGCGCGGCCGAGAGTTCGTCATGAAGGACGGCTATTCTTTCCACGCCGACTATGCCGACCTCGAGCGGGAATATCGCAACATGCACGACACGTACACCCGGATCTTCACCCGCCTCGGTCTGCGTTTCCGCGCCGTCGCGGCGGACACCGGCGCGATCGGCGGCACCGGCTCGCACGAGTTCCACGTGCTCGCCGAATCCGGCGAAGACGCCATCGCGTTCTGCCCGCAGTCGGACTACGCGGCGAACGTCGAGCTGGCCGAAGCGCTCGCGCCCAAAGCCGCCCGCAAGCCACCGCTGGAAGAGCGAAAGAAGGTACAAACGCCGGGGAAAACGAAGTGTGAAGACGTGGCCGCCTTCCTTCACATTCCGGTGCAACGCACGGTGAAGGCGGTGGCGGTGGTGCGCACGTCGATTCCTTACGAAAGCATTGGCTCCTTCGTGCTGCTGCTTCTCCGCGGCGATCACGAGCTCAACGAGATCAAGACTCAGAAGGTCATCGGGGCGTTCCGCTTTGCCTCGGAAGCTGAAGTCGAGGAAAGGCTTCGCTGCCGGGCGGGTTACATCGGCCCGGTCGACATCAGCGCTACGATCGCCGTCTATGCCGACCGCACCGTTGCGCAGATGAGCGATTTCGTGTGCGGCGCCAACGAGCCCGGCTATCACCTGACCGGCGTGAACTGGGGCCGCGACTTGCGCGACGACCCGGCCAATGTCGCCGACCTGCGCAACGCGGTGGCCGGCGACCCGAGCCCCGACGGCAAGGGCGTGCTCGAGATCGTGCGCGGCATCGAGGTCGGCCACATCTTTCAGCTGCGCACCAAGTATTCGACCGCCATGAAGGCGACATTCCTCGATGCGGCCGGGGCGGAAAGACCGTTCGAGATGGGCTGCTACGGCATCGGCGTTACGCGCGTAGTGGCCGCCGCCATCGAGCAGAACCACGACGAGCGCGGCATCGTCTTTCCCCCGCCGGTCGCGCCCTTCGAGGTGTGCGTGGTGCCGATCGGCTACCACAAGAGCCCCGCGGTGCGCGAAGCGGCTGAGGGGCTCTATCGGGAGCTGCAGGAAAACGGCGTGGACGTGCTGCTCGAGGACCGCGAGGAGCGGCCGGGCGTGCTGTTCGCCGACATGGATCTCATTGGCATCCCGCATCGCGTGGTGCTGTCGGAGCGCGGCCTCGCCGCCGGCAACGCCGAGTACAAGGGCCGGCGCGATGACAAGCCGAGCGATCTGCCGCTCGCTTCCGCGGTGTCGAGTTTGTTGAAGAAACTCGCGTGAAGGCGCTGCCGCTGCTTCTCGCGCTGGCGCTGCCGCTGCCGGCGCTGGCCGGCGCACAGCAGTTCGAGGAGCTCGCCGACTCGGTGCGCGCGCGGCTCTCGCAGCAGGTTTCCGACAAGGCGGTGCCGGCGCTGTTCTTTCGCTCGAACGCCGACGCGCAGCGCTGGCTCGCCGAGATGGACCGGCGGCTCGAGCGGCGCATTCCGGACCGCAAGCGCCGCCTGGAGCTCTTGCGCACGGTGCACTACGAGGCGACCCGCGCGCGCCTCGACCCGCAGCTCGTGCTCGGCGTGATCGAAGTGGAGAGCGGCTTTCGCAAGTACGCGGTCTCCGCCGCCGGAGCACGCGGCTACATGCAGGTCATGCCCTTCTGGGTGAAGCTGATCGGCCGGCCGGAGCACAACCTGTTTCACCTGCGCACCAACCTCGCGTACGGCTGCGCGATCCTGCGCTACTACCTCGACATCGAAAAAGGCGACTACTTCCGCGCCCTCGGCCGCTACAACGGCACGCTCGGCCAGCCGCACTATCCGAACCTCGTGCTCGGCGCCTGGCGCGGCCGCTGGAAGTACGACGGGCCCACGGCCTGAGGCGACCATGCTCGGCGCGCTCCTCGACCGTCATCCGCGAATCGCCAACCGGATCTACGGTTTCACGCCCCCGGAAGCCGGCACCGTGGTGCTGGTCCATCGCCGCGTCTATATCGTGCCGACACGGCTCGGCTGGCTGTTCGCGCTGACGCTGCTCATCCTGCTGGTCGGCTCCATCAATTACGCGCTTTCGCTCGGCTTCGCGCTGAGCTTCGTCCTCGCCGGCATGGGCCTCGCCGCCATGGTGCACACCGCGCGCAACCTGGCGCGCATGGCGGTGAGCGTCGGGCGGGCGGAGCCGGTGTTCGCCGGCGAAGCGGCGCAGTTTCGCCTGTACCTCGACGGCCGCGGCGCGTACGACCGTCCGGCGATCCTCGCCCGCCACGTGAAGTCGCGCTCGCAACTGGTCGTCGACGTGCCGGGCGCGGGGCTCGCCGAAGTGGTGCTCGCCGTTCCGGCCGAGCGCCGCGGGTGGCTGCCGCTCGGCCGCGTGATGCTCGAGACGCGTTTCCCGATCGGCCTGTTTCGTGCCTGGAGCTACCTGGAGCCCGACGCGCGCTGCCTCGTCTATCCGCGGCCGGAGCGCTCGCCGCTGCCGCGGCCGAGAACCGAAAGCGCGAACGGCGGCGTGCGCTCTCCGGTCCCCGGCAACGACGATTACGCGGGGCTGCGCGCCTACCAGCTCTCAGACTCGCCGCGCCACGTGGCCTGGAAGGCCGTCGCGCGCAGCGAGGACATGCTGACGAAGCAGTTCAGCGGCGAGGCGGCGGCGGAGCTGTGGCTCGACTGGGGCGCGCTGCCGGCCGGGATGCCGGTCGAGCAGCGGCTGTCGCGGCTCGCCGGCTGGGTGCTCGCCGCGGACCGCGCCGGCCAGCCCTACGGCCTGCGCCTGCCTGCCAGCGAGATCGCCCCCGGCCGCGGTGATCCGCATCGCGCCGCGTGCCTGCAGGCCCTCGCGCTCCACGAAGGACAGTAAGCGAACACAAAATGAGAGACGAGCCGCCGTGAAGCTCGCGCATCCGCTCTCACCGGAGCTTCGCCCGATCACGCCGCGCGACCTGGTCTGGCTCACCGGCTCCCTGCTCATCGTCAGCGCGCCGCACGCGCTGCGGTCGCCCTGGTGGCTGACGCTGCTCGCGCTGTGCCTGTACGGCTGGCGCTTCTACTGCACGCTCGACCGTGCGCCGCTTCCTTCGCGCTGGCTGGTGCTCGCCTTCGCGTTCGTCGGCATGGCCGGCGTGTGGCTCGAGTACCGCACGCTCTTCGGCCGCCAGTCGGGCGTGGCGCTGCTCGTGCTGTTCTCCGGGCTGAAGCTCCTCGAGTCGCGCACGCACCGCGATGCCGCGGTCGCCGCGTTTTTGGGCTACTTTCTCATCATCACGAACTTCCTCTATTCGCAGTCGATCCCCACCGCCGGCGCCATGTCGGCGGGCCTGTTCGCCCTTACGGCGACGCTGGTCGGGCTGAGCGCGCCGCAGCGGCCGGCGGCCGCCAATCTGCGCACCGCCGGCCTGCTGCTCGCGCACGCCGTGCCCGCCGCGGTGGCGCTGTTCCTCTTCTTCCCTCGCGTCGAGGGACCGCTGTGGGGTCTGCCGCGCGACGCGTATGCCGGCCTGAGCGGCCTGTCCGAGACGATGAGCCCCGGCAACCTCTCGGAGCTCGCGCTTTCCGATGCCATCGCCTTTCGCGCCTCGTTCGATGGTGCGCCGCCGCCGGCGGCCGCACGCTACTGGCGCGGTCCAGTGCTGTGGGACTTCGACGGCCGGACCTGGAGCGGCGCGCCGACGCGCTTTGTCCGCTTTACCGAGCCGCGCGGCGAGGGAGCTTATCGCTACTCGGTGGTCCTCGAGCCGCACAACCGGCCGTGGCTCTTCGCCCTGGAAACCGCGGCGGAGGTGCCGGCCAACGCGCAAATCACCTTCGACGGACAGCTCTACGCCACCTCGCCCGTGCGCAGCCGCATGCTGTACGACATGGTGTCGGTGACCCGCGCGGTCGCGGCGCCCGACGAGGACCCACGCTGGCTCGAGCGTGCGCTGCGGCTGCCGCCGCTCGTCGATCCGCGAGCGCGCGCCCTGGCGCACGAATGGCGCAGCGCGGCGCACTCCGACGCCGAAGTGCTCGCGCGCGCGCTCGCCTTCCTGCAGCAGGGCCGATACGTGTATACGCTCGAGCCGCCGACGCTCGGCGCAAACTCGGTCGACGAGTTCCTGTTCGACACGCGCGAAGGCTTTTGCGAGCACTTCAGCTCTGCCTTCACCTTCCTGATGCGCGCGGCCGGCGTGCCGGCGCGCGTGGTGACCGGCTACCAGGGCGGCGAGCTGAACAGCACCGACCGCATCCTCACGGTGCGCCAGTCCGATGCCCACGCCTGGAGCGAAGTCTTTCTCCGCGGCCGCGGCTGGGTGCGCATCGACCCGACCGCAGCCGCGATGCCGACACGGCTGCAGGGCGGGCTCGTCGGTGCGCTGCCGCAGAATGCTCACGTGCCGCTCATGCTGCGGGCCGACATGGAGTGGCTGCGCCACATCCGCAGCCAGTGGGAAGCGCTGGCGCACCGGTGGAACGTCTGGGTGCTCGCCTACAACCCGCAGCGCCAGCGCGACCTGATGCTCTCGCTCGGGCTGCGCGGCGCCGACTGGCGCGACATGACCGCGACGCTCTTTACCCTGCTCGGCGTGCTGACGCTCGGCCTGCTCGCCTGGTCGCTCCGCCATATCGTGCGTCCCGATCCGGTGCAGAAAGCCTGGCGCACGTTCTGCCACAAGCTCGCGGCGCGCGGCATCGAGCGCGCGGGCCACGAAGGGCCGCGCGACTACTCGGCGCGCGCGGCGCGCGCCCTGCCGGGCTCGCGCCGGGCAATCCTGCGCATCGCATCGCTCTACATCAGCCTGCGCTATGGCGCGGGCACGAGCCGCGCCGGGGTGCAGCGCCTGAAGCGCCTGGTGCGCCACCTGGAGCTGGTGTGAGGCGGCTGCTCGTCCGTATCGGGCTGGCCGCAATCTCGATGGCCGGGACTAACGCATTCGCGCAGGGCTATGTCGAACGGCCGGAAGTGCGCGCGTTCATCGACGAAATGGTGGCGCGCCACGGGTTCCTGGAGGGCGAGCTGCACGGCGTCTTCGCACAGGCGCAGCGCGTCGAGCCGGTGCTGCAATCGATCCTGCCGGAGAAGCAGCCGACATGGCCGGAGTTCCGCGAGCGCTTCCTGAACGACAAGCGCATCGCCGCGGGCCTCGAGTTCTGGCGGGCCAATCGAGAAAGCCTGGCGCGCGCCGAGCGCGACTACGGCGTGGCGCCGCAGTTCATCGTCGCCATCATCGGCGTGGAGACCTACTACGGCCGCCATCCGGGGCGCTACCGCGTGCTCGACGCCCTCACCACGCTCGCCTTCGACTACCCGGCACGCGCGCCCTTCTTCAAGAGCGAGCTCGAGCAGTACCTGCTGTTCGTGCGCGCGAGCGGCGTAGACGTCTTCGCGGTCAAGGGCTCCTACGCGGGGGCGATCGGCATACCGCAGTTCATGCCGGGAAGTGCGCGGCGCTACGCGGTCGACTTCGACGGCGACGGCAAGATCGACCTCCTCGCCAGCGCCGCCGACTCGATCGGCAGCATCGCCAACTTCCTGAGCCGGCACGGCTGGCGGGCGGGCGAACAGGCGCAGCTGCGCGTCAAGGCCTCCAGCGACGCGTGGCGCGCGTACGCCGACGGCAGCGTTCTGCCGAAGCACCCGGTGGCCGAGCTGCTGAACGCCGGGCTGCGAACCGAGGAGCCGCCCGCGGACGCCGCGGCGCGCGCCGCGGTGGTCGACCTCGAGGGCGACCTGCGCCTCGGGCTGCAGAACTTCTACGTCATCACGCGCTACAACCGCAGCGCCTTGTACGCCGGCGCCGTCGCCGACCTCGCGCAGGCGCTTGCGCAGCGCCGGGCCGACGCTCAGAG
This sequence comes from Burkholderiales bacterium, assembly GCA_035639215.1. GTDB lineage: Bacteria > Pseudomonadota > Gammaproteobacteria > Burkholderiales > SG8-39 > SCGC-AG-212-J23. The sequence goes on along the minus strand of DASQYN010000074.1, from coordinate 706 downwards.
CGCCGGCAGGTAGCGCAGCGGATCGACCGCCGCCGCCCCCTTGCGGATCTGGAAGTGCAGCTTCGGCCGGTCGGAATCGGAGGCGCCGAGCTCGGCGATCTTCTGGCCGCGCGCGACGCTCTGCTGCTCCTTCACGACGATGCTTCGGTTGTGCGCATAAACGGTGATGAAACCGTTGTCGTGCTTGATGACCACGAGCTTGCCGAGCCCGGGGATGCCGCTGCCGATGTAGGTCACGCGCCCCGGCGCCGCCGCCACCACGGGTTCGCCGAGCTTGCCGTCGATGTCGATGCCCTTCGAGCGCGGCTCGGCGAAGCCGGCGATCACCTTGCCCTTCACCGGCCAGATGAACTCCACTGTCCCCGGCGCCGCGGGGGCGAGCGAAGCGGCTTTCGCCTCCGCCGCGACCGGCTTCGGCGCGGGCTTCGTCCCCGCCGCAGCGGGCGCGGCGTCGAGCGGGTGCGACTCGATCGCCCCGGCGCCGCCCAGCCGCCCGACCTGCACGCCGCCGGCCTCCGGCGGCTTCACGCGCAGCGTCTGCCCGACCTGGATGCGCGTCGGGTCGCCGAGGCCGTTCCATTGCGCGAGCTCCCGGTAGTCCGCACCGTTCTCGAGGGCGATGCTGTACAGCGTGTCGCCGCGCTTCACCACGTAGAAGCCGTCCGCCGCGGGCGAAGGTGCGACGGCTGCCGCCGCGGCGCTTGGC
>DASQYN010000073.1:0-4668 GCA_035639215.1 Burkholderiales bacterium | reverse complement strand
CTCCGGCGCGAGCTTGATCTCGGAAGCCTTGCCGGTCGCGCCGTCGGCGACGCCGATGATGTCGTGGATCATCACCGCCCAGTAGCCGTTGCCGTCGCGATCGGCGGCGGCGCCGTAGGTGATGCCGGTGCCGTTCGGCGTCTTGAAGGTCGCGGTCTTGTAGCCGGTCCATCGCTCGCCCTGCGGCTCGAAGCGCAGAATGCCATCCGGGGCGGAGACCCAGATGTTTCCCTTGCCGTCGTAGTCCACGGTCGTCGCGCCGCCGGTCGGCGAGAGCTCCGCGGGCGGGACGAACAGGTCGATCTTCTCGGTGCGCGGATCGAGGCGCGCGAGGCCGCCGCGACCGGCGTTCAGGTTGAACCAGATCATGCCGTCGGGCGTACGCGTCATCCCGTGGCTCTGCGCGGCGAGGCCGTTCTGCGCCGGGATGCGGATCAGCTTCACCTCGCCGGTCTTGGTATCGACGCGGCCGACCGAGGTGCGGTTGTTCGGCGTGTTGCAGGTGAACCAGACGTTGCCCGCGTCGTCGAGCCACGCGTCGTGCACGCCCCAGCCGGGAATCTGGTTCGACGGCGTGCCGAGCGACCAGTCGGAGCCGTCGTTCTGCACGAAGTCCGGCGGGAGGTTGCGGTCCGGATCGAGCGGCAGGTCGTACTCGCGGATCACCACGCGCGCCGCCTCGCCGGTGGGCCGCGGCTCGAGCTTGAGCGCCAGCTTGCTCCCGGGTCCGCGCGCCTGCGCGAGGTAGGCGGCCAGCTCCTTCTGGTGGAAATCGAGGATGCCGGACGCGGGGCGCTCCTTCGCGACATAGAGGCCGCCGACGTTCACGTTCTTCATCAGCTCGATGATCGCGTTCCAGCCCGCCTCGTCGAAGCGGTGCTGCAGCGGATAGCTCGCGGTATGGCAGCTCGTGCAATCGTTGCGCACGAGCTGCTTCATGAAGCGCTCGTGGTCGTTTCGCTCGGGCAGTGAGTCGAGCGCCAGGTTGCCGGGCAGCTGGCGGAAGGTCTGCTCCGAATCGCGGTTGGCCGCCAGGCTGAAGTCGCGCTTCGCCGCGCCCGCCACCTCGACTTGCGCGCTTGCCGTCTGGTAGCCGATGGCCTGCGCCCATACCCGGTACTTGCCGGGCGCAAGGTCCGCGAAGCGGTAGCTGCCGCGGGCGTCGGTGTACACCGCGGTGCGGATCGTTCCGGTGTCGGCCTTGGCCGAGACCGACACGCCGGCCATCTTCTCGCCTTTCGGGCCGCTCACCGATCCGGCGAGCTCGGCCGCGGCGGCGAACGGGACGCAGAGGAATAGCACGAGCAATGCACGCATGGCGGTCTCCTAGTCCGAGGGCTGCGGAACGCTCTTCAGGTACGCGACGATCGAGTCGATCTCGGACGGCTCGAAGGTGTAGCGGAAGCCCGGCATGCGCGGCGTGCCGTTGGCGATCACCGTGCGCAGCGCCTGCGCGTCGCCGCCGAGCGAGACGCGCGACAGCAGTGGGCCGTATTGCGGCGCCTTGAGCGCCGCGTGCGCGTGGCATACCCGGCACGATTGGTTGAAGTGCCGCAAGCCCTCGAGCTCCTGCGAGCTTTGCGCGAGCGCCCCGAAAGGCGCGGCCAGAAGGGCAAAGACGGCGACACTGCGCTTCATGGCCTCCTCCCGACGCAGAAGCGAGGACGCCATCCTACCTTGGCGCCGGCGCCCAGGCCACCGCGTCAGAGCCGACCGAAAAACTCGCTCACCTCCTCCGCCAGCGCGCGCGGCTGCTCGAGCGCAGCGAAGTGGCCGCCCTTCTCCATCACCGTCCAGCGCTGCAGGTTGGTATAGGTCTTCTCGGCGAGGGAGCGCGGCGGGCGCAGGATCTCGCGCGGAAACTCGGCGTAGCCGGTTGGCACGCCGACCGTATCGAAGGGCCAGCCGCGATGCAGGCGGGCATAGTAGGGCCAGAACGACGAGCCGATCGCGCCGGTGAACCAGTAGAGCGAGATGTTGGCGAGCATCGCCTCGCGCGCTATGGCGGTCTCGAGGCTTCCGTCGTGGTCGCTCCAGCGGTGGAATTTTTCGCAGATCCAGGCCGCGAGGCCGGCGGGCGAATCGTTAAGTGCGTAGGCGAGCGTCTGCGGCTTGGTGCCCTGGATCCACTGATAGCCGGTCTCCTCCTTCAGCCAGCGCGCCAGCTCGGCGAGATAGGCCTGCTCCTCCGGCGACGCGGCCGGGATCTTCGGATCGCGGCGCACTGCCAGCAGGTTGAGATGGATGCCGGTCAGCCGCTCCGGATACTCCGCCGCAAGCCGCGAGGCGATGAAGCCGCCCCAGTCGCCGCCCTGCGCGCCGAAGCGCTCGTAGCCCAGGCGCCGCATCAGCTCGGCGAGGAGATCGGCGATCTCCTCGACGCCGAAGCGCGGCTGTCCGGGCCGGAAGGAGAGCGTGTAGCCGGGAAGCGAAGGCGCGACGATGGTGAAGCGGCCGCGCAGGAGCGGAATCAGCTCGAGGAACTCGACGATCGAGCCCGGCCAGCCGTGCATGAGAAGCAGCGGCATCGCCCGCGGGTCGCGCGCCGGCTCGTGGATGAAGTGCACGTCGATGCCGCCGATCGGCAGCGTGTACTGGCGCAGCGAATTGATCCTCGTCTCCTGGGCGCGCCAGTCAAAGCGGTCCTTCCAGTAGCCGACCAGCTCGCGCAGATAGGCGAGGCTCGTGCCGGTCGACCAGGGCTCGAGGGGCGGCTCGTCGGGAAAGCGCGTGCGGGCGAGCCGCTCCCGCAGGTCGGAAATCTGGGCATCGGATACATCAACGCGATACGGCTTTGGCGGTCCCATCCGATACGATTATGCATATGACCGAACGCAAAAGACCCGATCACGCTTACCGCAACCTCGGCTTCCTGAACAGCAAGGACGCGCGCGAGCTGCGCATCCTCGCCGAGTACCTCGAGCCGAAGAGCCGCTTCGACTACCACAAGGTCGAGGACACCATCGTCTTCATGGGCTCGGCGCGCATCCTCTCGCGCGCCGCGGCCGAGGAGGCGCTGCGCGCCGCCGAGGCGACCGGCGGCGACGGCCTCGAGCACGCGCGCATGGCGGTGAAAATGTCCGGCTACTACGAGGCGGCGCGCGAGCTCGCTTTCCGCTTCACCAAGTGGTCGAAGGAGCTCGATCACAAGGAGCGGCGCTTCGTGGTCTGCACCGGCGGCGGCCCGGGGATCATGGAAGCGGCCAACCGCGGCGCGGCGGAGGCGCAGGGGATGAACGTCGGCCTCACCATCTCCATCCCGCGCACCGAGTTCGACAACCCGTACGTGACGCGCGAGCTGGCGTTCCACTTCCATTATTTCTTCATGCGCAAGTTCTGGTTCGCCTACCTGGCGAAGGCGGTGCTGGTGTTTCCGGGAGGCTACGGCACGCTCGACGAGCTGTTCGAGCTGCTGACCTTGGTGCAGACCGGCAAGCTGCGCAAGCCGATGCCGATCGTCCTGTTCGGCACGCAGTACTGGAAGGAAGTGATCAATTTCGACGCGCTCGCCGCCCACGGCGTGATCGAGCGCCGGGACATCGAGCTCATGTTCCGCACCGACTCGGTCGACGAGGCCTACGACTGGATCGTGCTGCGCCTCGCCGAGCACGCGCTCGGCCAGCCCGGCCCTACGCTCTAGGCTGCCCGGCCTCGAGCTTTGGCTCGAGCACCGCTTTCATCGCCTTGGCATCGAGGTAGACGTGCAGGGCGCGGGTCTTCGCGCCGGAAGGCGGCAGCTCGGTGAAGAGCATCCAGGCGTTCTGCTCCACCTCGGCGAGCTTGCTCAGGAGTTGGCTGCTTTGCGTTTCCACACGGCAACCGTACGCCCCCGCAGGCCACGCCGGAAGTCGCGGCGCCCGGAAAGCGCCGTCACCGCTCGACGACAGAATTCGGGGCCGGGACCGGAATTGCTTAGGCTGCGCGCCGAAGTAATTGCGGTCCTGGCCCCGAATTCAAGGTCTTAGCGACGCGCGACGATCGCGAGCAGCATCCCCATCGCCATGCCGACCCCGAAGCCGACGCCCACCGCCGCCCAGGGGTTGGCCTGGACCTGCTCGTCGGCGTAACGGCCGTAATCTCGTGCCCGCTGGGTGATGCCGTCGAGCACCTCGGCGAGCTGCTGCTTCGCCGACTGCACCGCCTCGTCGGCGCTCTCCTGGAACTCGCGGATATCGTTCTCGGCGTTGCGCGCGCCGGCCGGGGTGGTGGTGCCGGCGGGCTGCATCGGGTTCGGGTTCATGCTTCCTCCTTTGGATAACGGTGCTCCCGGAAGAGCAAACGGCATGCCTTGGCCGCCGCCGTGCTCTAACATCGCGGCTTTCGAGGCGGAGGAAAACCATCCATGATCGATCTCTACGCAGCCGGCACGTCGAACGGCATGCGCGCGCGCATCGCTCTTGAGGAATGCGGGCTCAAGTACCACTGGCATCCCATCGACCTCGCCAAGGGCGAGCACAAGAGCGCGCAGTTCCTGGCGCTCAACCCGAACGGCCAGATCCCGGTCATCGTCGACGACGAGGCGCCGGGCGGGAGGAAGCTGACGCTCACCCAGTCGAGCGCGATCATGATGTACTGCGCCGAGAAGGCCGGGAAGTTCATCCCCTCCGACCCCACGAAGCGCGCGGCGATGCTCGAGGCGTACATGAGCGCCTCGACCGACATCACGCC
>DASQYN010000072.1:0-2736 GCA_035639215.1 Burkholderiales bacterium | reverse complement strand
CCGCGGCATGCAGGATGTCGCGCCGGCGCGACATCCTGCATGCCGCGGCACGCGTGTTCCGGCGGCGCGGCATCGCCGCCGCCGGCATGCGCGAGATCGCCGACGAAGCGGGCCTTTCGCCGGGCAACCTTTACTACTACTTCGACAGCAAGGACGAGCTGCTCGTCTTCTGCCACGAGCGAACGCTCGAGCACATGCTCGCGGCCGTCGACGCAGCGAAGGTCGGCGCGCGCTCAAGCGCCGAGCAGTTGCGCGCCATCCTGCGCGCGCACATCCATGCGCTGTTGATCGAGATCGAAGGGGCGACCGCGCACCTTGATCTCGACGTGCTGCCGCAGGCGCTGCGCGCGCCGATGAACCGCAAGCGCGACAAGTACGAGCGCGCTCTGCGCGCGCTCGTCGCCCAAGGTGTGGCGCGCGGCGAGTTCGCACCGTGCGACGCGGCGCTCGTCACGCGCGCGATGCTGGGGGCGGTGAACTGGACTGCGCGCTGGTTCCGGCCCGACGGTGCGCAAAGCGCCGACCAAGTGGCGCAAGCCATTTCCGAATACCTGGTGAAAGGCCTGAGATGAAGCCGGTGCCGTTGACCCTGCGCGTGAACGGCGAAGAGCACTCGATGTCCTTCGCCCCCTACAAGACGCTGCTCGAAGTGCTACGCGAGGACCTCGGGCTCACTGGCACCAAGCACGGCTGCGAGCTCGGCGAATGCGGCGCGTGCGCGGTGCTGGTGGACGGCGAGCCGCAACTGTCCTGCCTGACGCTCGCGCTGGAGTGCGAAGGCCGCTCGGTGCAGACGATCGAAGGTCTCGCCGAATCGTGGAAACCGGGTCCCGAGCTTCACCCCCTGCAGGCCGCCTTCGCCGATTTCGGCGGCTCGCAGTGCGGCTACTGCACTCCGGGCGTCATCATGACCGCCAAGGCGCTCCTCGATCGCAACCCGAGCCCGACACGGCAGGAGATCAGGGAGGCCACCGCCGGCAACCTCTGCCGCTGCACCGGCTACCAGCAGATCGTGGACGCCATCGAAGACGCCGCGGCGAAGCTTCGCGCGGAGGCGAAATGAAGAAGCGCTTCGACGTCGTAGGCAAGGCGCGGCGGCGAGTCGACGGCCGCGCCAAGGTCACCGGGCAGCTGCGCTACGCCGACGACCTCTCGCTGCCGCGCATGGTGCACGCGAAGCTGCTGCGCTCGCCGCATCCGCACGCGGTTATCGAGAAGATAAATATCGAGAAAGCGAGGACGCATCCCGGCGTATATCTCGTCCTGACCGGCAACGACTTCCCGGTGCCCTTCGGCATCATGCCGGTGTCGGTGGACGAGTACCCGCTCGCGCGCGAGCGCGTGCGCTATGTCGGCGACCCGGTCGCCGCGGTGATCGCGCGCGACGAGCACACCGCCGTGGAGGCGCTGGATTTGATCGAAGTGACCTACCAGATCCTTCCGCCGGTTGCCGACGCGGTCGAAGGACTGCAAAGGCCCGAACCGCGCATCCACGATTACGGCGAGCAGGGCAACATCCACCGCAACCAGTCCTACGAGTTTGGCGACATCGAGGACGCCTTGAAGAACAGCGATCTGGTTTTCGAAGACCTGTTCTTCTACGAAGGCAACACGCACCTGCCGATGGAGCAGCAGGCTTCGCTCGCCTTCATCGACCCGGAAGGCAGGCTGCAGATCTCCTCGAGCACGCAGAACCCGCACTACCTGCATCGGCAGCTCGCGCGTGTGCTCGGCATCCCCGAGTCGCAGATCCGAGTCGTCGCCACGCCGAACGGTGGCGGCTTCGGCGGCAAGTGCGATCCGGGCGGCCACGAGTTCGTGGTGTGCAAGGCCGCGCTCGCGCTCGGCAGGCCGGTCAAGATCGGCCTCACGCGCGAGGAAGTGTTCTACGTCCATCGCGGCCGCCACCCGGTGCTGATGAAGATGAAGACCGGCGTGACGAAGGAAGGAAAGCTCACCGGCATGCACCTGCAGACGCTGCTCGACGGCGGCGGCTACGGCTCGCACGGGCCGGCGAGCACCTTCTACACCGGCGTGCTGACGCCGGTCACCTATCACTATCCGCGCTTCAAGTTCGACGCCTGCCGCGTGTTCACGAACAAGCCGGCCTGCGGGCCGAAGCGCGGCCACGGCACGCCGCAGCCCCGTTTCGGCCAGGAGGTTCAGCTCGACAAGATCGCCGAGAAGCTCGGCATGGATCCGGCGGAGCTGCGCCTTTCGAATCTCACCAAGCCTGAATCGCTGACGGCGAGCTGGCTGAAGATCGGGTCGAACGGCCTCGCCGAGTGCATCCGCAAGGCGACGGACATGTCCGGCTGGAAGCAGCGCCGCGGGAAATTGGGCAAAGGGCGCGGGCTTGGCCTGGCGTGCAGCACCTACATGTGCGGCGCCGGCGTCGCGATCTATTGGAACAAGATGCCCCACTCGGGCGTGCAGATCCTGCTTGACCGCTCTGGCACCGTGATCGTCTACTGCGGCGCGACCGAGATCGGGCAAGGCTCCGACGACGTGCTCGCGGCCCTGGTCGCCGAGGCGCTCGGCGTCGACACGAGCGTCGTGCGCACCGTCACCGGCGACACGGGCATCACGCCGGTGGATCTCGGCTCGTACTCCAGCCGCGTCACCATCATGGCGGGCAACGCCGCGCTCCAGGCTGCGGAACGCCTTCGTGACACTCTCGCGGGAGCCGTTTCGGAAACGCTGGGCACGCTGCCCGATCGCGTGGTTTTTTCGCAG
>DASQYN010000071.1:0-7531 GCA_035639215.1 Burkholderiales bacterium | reverse complement strand
GCTTCGCTCGGTGCTCTCGCGCGAGCCCGCCTACGTCGGCGTCATCGCGAGCCGCAAGCGATTCGAGCCGATCCGCGCCGAGCTTCTCGCCGCTGGCGTTCCCGAGAAGGAAATCCACCGGATAAAGGCGCCGGCGGGGATCGATGTCGGCGCGGTGACGCCGGAAGAGATCGCCGTCAGCGTCATGGCGCAGATCGTCCAGGAGCGCCGGCGGCCTGTCGAAGCGCCGCAGAGAGAAATTGTCCGGGAAGAAGCGATCGATCCTATCTGCGGCATGACGGTGGCGATCGCTGCCGCCCGCCACAAGGCCGAGGTCGCCGGCGTCGCCTATTACTTCTGCTGCGGCGGTTGCCGCGCGAAATTTCTCCAGATGAAAGGAGTCAGCGCATGATTCCCGCGCCTTTCGATTACCACCGGGCGGGCTCGATCGACGAAGCGATCGGCCTGCTGTCACGCTACGGCGCCGACGCCAAGCTGCTCTCGGGCGGCATGAGCCTGCTGCCGACGCTGAAGCTGCGCCTCGGCTCGTTCGGCCACGTCGTCGACATCAGCCGCATCCCGGGCCTCGAGTACGTCAAGGAAGAGGGCGCCGTCGTGCGCATCGGCGCCGGGACGCGCCAGTGCGTGCTGGAGAAATCGGAGGTCATACGGGCGAAATTCGGCGCGCTCGCCGATGCGGTTCCGCTCATCGCCGATCCGCTGGTGCGAAACCGCGGCACCCTCGGCGGCAACGTGGCGAACGGCGACCCGGCGAACGACGGGCCGGCGATCGTCATCGCGCTCGGCGCCGAGCTCGTGGCGCGCGGGCCGAAGGGCGAGCGCACGATCGCGGCAAGCCGGTTCTACAAGGACCTCTACAGCACCGAGCTCGCGGGCGACGAGATCCTGGTCGAGATCCGACTGCCGGTGCCCCCGCCGAGGAGCGGCAGTGCCTACCGCAAGCTCAAGCGCAAGACCGGCGACTTCGCGGCCGCGGCGGTCGCCGCGTGCCTCACGCTGGATGCGAAGGGCGCCGTGCAGAGCGCCGGCATCGCGCTCACCAACGTCGGTCCGACGCCTTTGCAGGCATCGGAGTCGCAAAAGGCGCTGGTCGGGAAGGTGCCGAATGAAACCGCCTTTGCGGAAGCGGGGAAGCTAGCGGCGAAGGCCGCCTCGCCGAGCGCCGATCGCAGGGGCTCCAGCGAGTACAAGCGCGAGATGGTGCGCGTGCTTTGCGGCCGCGCCTTGCATGCCGCATTGGACCGAGCCGAAGGACATTGAGGACACCATGGCCAAACACAAAATCAGCGTCACCGTGAACGGAACCGCGCGCGAGGCCGAGGTCGAGTCGCGGCTGCTGCTCGTGCACCTGCTGCGCGAGGGGTTCAGGATGACCGGGACGCACGTCGGCTGCGACACTTCGCACTGCGGCGTGTGCACGGTACGGCTCGACGGGCAGCCGGTGAAGTCCTGCACCGTGCTCGCCGTGCAGGCGGACGGGCGCCGCGTCGACACGGTGGAGGGGCTCGAGCAGGGCGGCAAGCTCCATCCCATCCAGGAAGCCTTCACCGAGAAGCATGCCCTGCAATGCGGCTTCTGCACGCCCGGGATGCTGATGACCTGCAGCGCGCTGCTGGAGGAAAACCGTAACCCGAGCGAGCAGCAGATCCGCCAGGCGATCTCGGGCAATCTCTGCCGCTGCACGGGCTATCTGAACATCGTGAAGGCGGTCCAGCACGCCGCCCAGAAGATGGGGTGACGCCATGAAAACCGACGCCAAGATCTGCGGGATGGGGCATTCCATGAAGCGCAAGGAGGATCCGCGCTTCATCCGGGGACAGGGCCGCTACGTGGACGACATCGTCCTGCCGGGCATGCTCTACATGGACATCGTGCGCAGCCCGCACGCGCACGCGAAGATCAGCAAGATCGACACCTCGAAGGCGCTGAAGATCCCCGGCGTGCTCGCCGTGATCGACGGGCCGACGCTCGCCAAGTACAAGCTGCACTGGATGCCGACCATCTCCTCGGACACGCAGATGGTGCTGCCGATCGACGAGGTCATGTACGTCGGGCAGGAGGTGTGCGCCGTCATCGCCACCGAGCGCTACCTCGCCGCCGACGGCGTCGACGCGGTCGAGGTGGAGTACGAGGCGCTGCCGGTGATGGTCGACCCGATGAAGTCGATCGCGCCGGGCGCGCCGGTGCTGCGCAAGGACAAGGAGGGCAAGAAGGACAATCTCGCCTTCCACTGGGAGGCGGGCGATCGCGCGGCGACCGAGCGGGCGCTGAAGGAGTCGGACGTCGTCGCCGAGCAGTTCATCTACGTGCCGCGCATCCACGTCGCGTCGATGGAGACCTGCGGCTGCGTCGCCGACTTCGACACGGCGCAGGGCAAGCTCACCGTGTACATGACAACGCAGGCGCCGCACGCGGTGCGCACCGTGCTCGCGCTGGTCGCCGGCCACGTCGGGCTGTCGGAAGAGAGGATCCGCATCGTCTCGCCCGACATCGGCGGCGGCTTCGGCGGCAAGGTGCCGGTGTATCCCGGCTACGTCATCGCCATCGCCGCCTCGGTGGTCATCGGCAAGCCGGTGAAGTGGATCGAGGACCGGATGGAGAACCTGCAGGCCGATTCCTTCGCGCGCGACTACCACATGAAAGTGCGCCTCGGCGCGAAGAAGGACGGCACGATGACCGCGCTCAGCATCAAGACCATCGCGGATCACGGCTACACCAACGCCTCGGCGAACCCGTCCAAGTTCCCGGCCGGCCTCTTCTCGATCTGCACCGGCGCGTACCCGCTGAAGAACGCCTTCTGCGAGGTCGATGCGGTCTATACGCACAAGCCGCCCGGCGGCGTCGCCTATCGCTGCTCGTTCCGCGTGACCGAAGCGGTGCACGCGATCGAGCGCACGGTGGACGTGCTGGCGCAGAAGCTCGGCATCGACGCGGCGCAGCTGCGGATGCAGAACTTCATCCCCGCCGAGCGCTTCCCCTACAAGTCGGTGCTCGGCTGGGAGTACGACAGCGGCAACTATCCGGCGGCGCTGAAGAAGGCGATGGACATCGTCGGCTACGAAAAGCTGCGCCAGGAGCAGGCGGAAAAGCGGAAGAAAGGCGAGCTCATGGGCATCGGCGTGTGCAGCTTCGTCGAGATCGTCGGCGCCGGGCCGCAGCGCGACTTCGACATCCTCGGCATCAAGATGTTCGACTCGGCCGAGATCCGCGTCCACCCGACGGGCAAGGCGATCGCGCGCTTCGGCACCAAGAGCCAGGGCCAGGGCCACGAGACGACCTACGCGCAGATCGTCGCCGAGGAGCTCGGCATTCCCGCCTCCGACGTGCAGGTCGAGGAAGGCGACACCGATACCGCGCCGTACGGCCTGGGCACGTATGCCAGCCGCTCCACGCCGACTTCCGGCGCCGCGGCGGCCATGGCGTCGCGGCGCATCCGCGCGAAGGCGAAGACCATCGCCGCGCACCTGCTCGAATGCAGCGAGGTCGACCTCGAGTGGGAGCCGGGCAAGTTCTTCGTCAAGGGCGTGCCGCAGAAGTTCAAGACCATCCAGGAGTGCGCCTTCGCCGCCTACACCAACATGCCGCAGGGCATGGAGCCGGGGCTGGAGGCGACGCACTACTACGATCCGCCCAACCTGACCTTCCCCTTCGGCAGCTACATCTGCGTGGTCGACATCGACCGCGGCACCGGCGAGGTGAAGGTGCGCCGCTTCGTCGCGGTGGACGACTGCGGCAACATCATCAACCCGATGATCGTCGACGGGCAGATCCACGGCGGCCTCGCGCAGGGCGTCGGGCCCGCGCTCTACGAGGAGATCGGCTACGACGAGGACGGCAACGTCTACGGCGGCAGCTTCCTCGATTACTACGTGCCCACCGCGCTCGAGTGCCCGAGCTGGGAAACCGACAAGACCGTCACGCCTTCGCCGCACCATCCGCTCGGCGCGAAAGGCGTGGGCGAGTCGGCGACCGTCGGCGCGCCGCCGGCGATCGCCAACGCCGTGGTGGACGCGCTTTCGCACCTCGGCGTGACGCACGTCGACATCCCGATCACACCCGAGAAGGTGTGGCAGCTCCTCAGGAAGGCGGGCGCCGCCGCGTAGCGAAGAACGCCGGCGCGGCGCGGAACTGGAGGAGGGCGAGCGCGGCGCCGGCGGCCAGCACGCCGGCGATGATGGCAAGCGCCGCCGGGTTGGCGAGGCTCACGCACAGCCGCACGAAGACCCAGGTGAGGGCCGCGGCGCCGGCGAGCGGCGCGACGAGGAGGAGCAGCGCGTCCTTCGCCCCGCGGATGCCCTGCTTGAAATACGCGAGCGGACACGCATAGCCGGTGAGCGCGTAGGAAAAGGCGACCAGCAGGCCGAGCGAATCGATCGAGTCGCCGAGCACGCTCGGGCTGGCGAGCGAGATCGCGACGAACCACGCGCAGGAGGCCGCGCCGAGGATCCATGTCGTGACCGACGGCGTGCGGAACACCGGATGGATGCGCGCCATCGGCGCGGGCAGCGCGCCTGCGGCGGCCATGGAGAGCAGCGTGCGCGCCGTCGGCAGCAGGGTCGTCTGGCACGAGGCGACCGCGGAGGCGAGCACGGCGAACGTGATCAGGCGGTCCCAGGGCGGCGCCAGCACCTGCGGCGAGAGCGCGGCGAAGACATCGTCGGCGTGTGCGGCGAGGTAGGCGGGACCGTGGACCGACTGCGCGGCGACCGCGACCAGCACGTAGGTGACGAGCAGCACCGCGAGGCTGAGATAGCCCGCGAGGCCGGGCGTGCGCTGCGGCTCCCTCGTCTCCTCGTTCAGCGAGAGCACGCTCTCCCAGCCCCAGTAGAGAAAGACCGCGATCGCGAGGCCGCCGGCAAGCGCAGCCGAGTCGCTTATCGTGCCGACGCCGAGCCAGGAAAGCGCCGGCCGCAGCGCGTCGGCCGGCGCGTCGCGGCCGGTGGAGAAGAGCAGCGCCGCGACCGCAAACAGACCGAGCGCCACAAGCTCCACGGCGAGCAGCGCGTATTGCATTCGCGCGGTCGGCTCGATGCCCCGCACGCAGACCCACGTCGTCAGGCCGAGCCACGCCGCGCCGAGCACGCCGACGGCGAGGCGGCTCTCCGCGAGCGCCTCCAGCCCGAGGAAGTGGAAGCTGTACAGCGCGGCTACCTGCGCGAGGCTCGCCATTACGAGCGCGCCGGCGGCGACGGTCGTCCAGCCGGCCGCCCAGCCGATCCACGGTCCCATGGTCTGCGTGACCCAGGCGAAGGTGGTGCCGCAGTTGCTCTGCCAGCGATTCAGCCGGTCGAACGCCACGGCGATGCAGAGCACGGGCAGCACGGCGAGCAGGAGCACCGCCGGCGCGGCGACGCTTTGCCCGCCGAGCTCCTTCGTCACGAAGCCGAGCGTCACGGCGACGCTGTACGCGGGCGCCGTGGAGGCGACGCCGATGACGATGCCGGAGGCGAGGCCGAGCGCCGCGGCGCGCAGCCCGTGCGACGAGGTCGCGCTCACGCGTCAGACCTCGAGCGACGCAAGCTCGGGAATCTCGGAGAGCGACGCGGCGGTCTCGTGCAGCACGCGCTCGGGCCGCTGGTCGAGCTGCGCGGCGGTCCATCGCGCCTCGGGGCGCGAGCGCGCCTCGATGTACGCGCCGAGGCGACGCGCCCGCGCGACGCAGCGCCGGCCGAACTCGCCTCGCAGAAGGTTGTAGCGTGCCAGCGCCGCGCCCAGGTCGGCCGATTGCTTCACCGACTCGTGAAGGCACAGCGCATCGAGCGCCGCCTTGGTGACGCCCATGCCGACGTGCGGCCGGGCGACGAACGCGGCATCGCCGAGCAGCGCCACCCGGCCGGCGCCTAGCGAAGGCGACTCGACGTCGAAGATCGCCTGGAAGAAGGGCTGCGAGCGCTCGACCAGCGCCGCGAGCTCGGGCGCGAGCAGCTCGCGCGCGTCGCTCTTCAGCCGTGCGATCACATCGCCGCGGATGAGCGGCGGCGGCATCGCGGCGAGCGGATGGCGGCGCCCGGTGGCATCGGTACAGAGATCTTCCAATACCGGCAGCGCCGCCGGCCGATACCAGACGATGTTCCAGTCGCGCCGGCCCGCGGCCCATTCCTTCGCCGGCACCGGGTAGCAGAGGAACATCTCGCCCGCCGGCAGCACGAACCAGTACGAATTGCCGAGCCAGCGATCCAGCTCGGCCGGCAACGTGCCGTCCGGCACCATGGCGCGCCAGGCGACGTACCCCGCGTATTGCGGCTCGACGCCGGGGAAGAGTTGCGCTCGCACTGCCGAGCGAAGGCCGTCCGCGCCGATCAGCAGGTCGCCCGTAGCCGAGGCGCCGTCGCCGAAATGCGCAATCACTTCTCCGCCTGCTTCGGAGAATGACGCGAGCGATTTCCCGAAGTGATAGTGCTTCTCGGGGAAACGGCGCTTCAGCGGCCGATAGACGTTCGCCCAGGCGCTCATCGTGTGGCCCCAGAGCGTGCGGTAGAGCACTCGGCCGGCGGGATCGAGGCAGATGCGCTCGCCGACCGGCACGCCGAGCCGCTCGTCGAGCGCTATGCCGAGCTGCGCGAGCACGGCGAGAAGCTCGGCGTGCGTGCCGATGCCGGCGCCGCGCGCGGCGAGATCGTCGGCCACCCTTTCGAAGACCTCGACCTGCCAGCCGAGATCGGCGAGCAGGTTGGCGGCGAAGAGCCCGCCGAGCGAGCCGCCGACGACGAGCGCCCGGTGCTGTCTCACGGGCGAAGTCTAAATGGGGACGGACCCTATTTTCGCGGGATGAAGGCGAGCGCCACCAGGGCGCCGGCGAGCTCGCCCGCGCCGCCGAGGGCGAGCGCGGCGCGCATTCCCGGCAGGAACGACTGCGCCGAGGGCGCCTGGCCGGCGAAGTGCGCGAACACGGCGCCGAGGATCGCGACGCCGAGGGTGGCGCCGATCATGCGCGCCGTGTTGAGCAGGCCGGAGGCGGTACCGGCTTGCGCGCGCGGAGCGCTCGAGACGGCGACGCTGTTCACCGGCGCGGTGTTCAGGCCGAGGCCCACGCCGGTGACGCAGAGCGCCGCCGCGGCGAGCCACGCATCGCTCTCCGCGGAGACGAGCGCGAAGGCGAGCTCGCCCGCGCCCATGGCCGCCATGCCGCACGCCATGGCGGCGCGCGTGCCGATCGCCGCCACGATGCGGCCGCTGAGCTGCGACACGGCGGCGAAGGTGAGGGAGAGCGGCAGCAGCCGCAGGCCCGCGGCGAGCGGGCCGTCGCCGCGCACGGTCTGGAAGTAGAGCGGCGCCAAAAAGAGCAGGGCGTACATGCCGAAGGTCATGAGCGCGGCGACGGCGAGCGAGGCGGAGAACGGCCGGCTCGCGAAGAGCGCGAGCGGCACGAGGCCGCCCTCGGTGCGCCGCTCGACGAGCGCGAAGGCGGCGAGGCCGGCGAGCGCGGCCGCCGCGGTGAGCAGCACCGGGGCGGCGCGCCATCCGAGATGCGGAGCTTCGATCGCGGCGAAGGCGAAGCCGCCGAGCGCGGCGATCGCCGCGGCCTGCCCGG
>DASQYN010000070.1:0-7872 GCA_035639215.1 Burkholderiales bacterium | reverse complement strand
GGCGCGCGCCCCCGGAGCGAGCCGAAGCCGGTGCCGCCGGGTTCGAACAAGAACGCGGTCGTCATCCTCCTCACCGACGGGCAGACCACCACCGGCCCGGACCCGGTCGACGCGGCGCGCCTCGCCGCGGCGCGCGGCGTGCGCGTCTTCACCGTCGGCGTCGGCACGCCCGACGGGCAGATCCTGACCGGCGAGGGCTGGTCGATCCGGGTGCGCCTGGACGAGGAGCCGCTCAAGACGATCGCCGACCTGACGCGCGGCGAGTACTTCTTCGCCGGCAATGCCCCGGACCTGAAGAAGATCTACGAAGGCCTGAAGTCGAAGCTGGTGATGGAGAAGCGCGAGACCGAGGTCACGGCGCTCTTCGTCGTGCTCGCCGCCGCGCTGTCGCTCGTCTCGGCGGCGTTCTCGCTCGCCTGGTTCAGCAGGGTCCTGTGACGCAAGCCCGCGGCGCCCTAAGCCGCCCTTAACGTACCCGCGGTACGTTGGTCGGCAAGGACGCGCTTGCCAATGAACATTACCCTCGACGGAAAACGGGCACTCGTCACGGGAGGCAACTCCGGGATCGGCGCGGCGGTGGCTACCGCGCTCGCGGCTGCCGGGGCCAAGGTGGCGATCAATTACCTGGTCAATCCCGACGGGTGCCACCGGCTCGTTTCCGACATTCGAACCCGGGGCGGCGAGGCGCTCGCCGCGGCGGCGGACGTATCGGACGCGGCGGCGGTGGCGAAGATGTTTGCGCAGGTCGAGGGCGAGTGGGGCGGCATTGACATTCTCGTCAACAGCGCCGGCATCGACGGGCCGCGCGCGTTCGGCTGGGAGGCCGACCTGGCTGCATGGCGAAGGGTCGTCGAAGTGAACCTGTTCGGCGCCTATCAGTGCGCCCGCGAAGCGCTGCGGCGGATGGTGGCGCAAAAGAGCGGCGTCATCCTGAGCATCAGCTCCGTTCACGAGATCATTCCGTGGTCGGGCTACAGCGCCTACGCGGCGAGCAAAGCGGCGCTAGGGATGATGACCCAGACGCTCGCGCAGGAAGCGGCGCCCTACGGCGTGCGCGTGCTGGCGGTTGGCCCGGGTGCCATCAGGACTTCGATCAACCAGCTCGTGTGGGCGGACGCGGCCGGCCTGCGCGACCTGCTCGAGAAGATTCCGCTTGGCCGGCTGGGCGAGCCCGAGGATATCGCTCGCATGGTCGTCGTGCTCGTTTCCGACGCCGCTTCCTATGCCACCGGGCGCACCTACTTCGTCGACGGCGGAATGACCGATTACCCTGCCTTCGCCCACGGAGGCTGACGCATCGAGCAGCACCTTCCGGTTGTCTAGTAAGCTGCGCGCGGATGGAACTGCTCAGCGACCCGCAAGCCTGGATCGCCTTCTTCACGCTGACGGCGCTCGAGCTGGTGCTCGGCATCGACAACGTGATCTTCATCTCGATCCTCGTCGACAAGCTGCCCTCGGCGCGGCGCGAACTGGCGCGGCGCCTGGGGCTGCTCGTCGCCATGGGGATGCGCATCGCGCTGCTCTTCCTGCTCTCATGGCTGATCGGCCTTACCGAGCCGCTGTTCCGCATCGGCCAGGAGATCTCCGGGCGCGACCTGATCCTGATCGGCGGCGGCCTGTTCCTTCTCTACAAGAGCACGGTCGAGATCCACCAGCTCCTCGAAGGCGAGGCGGGCGAGCGCTCGGCGCGCGTGCCGGCGACCTTCACGGGCGTGCTCGTGCAGATCATGCTGATCGACCTGGTCTTCTCGTTCGACTCGATCATCACCGCGGTCGGCATGGTGCGCGAGATCGCCGTCATGGTCGCCGCCGTGGTCGTCTCGGTGGCGCTGATGATGGTCTTCGCCGCGCCGCTCGGCCGCTTCGTCTCCTCGCGGCCGACGATCAAGATGCTGGCGCTCGCCTTCCTCTTCATGATCGGCCTGGTGCTGATCGCCGACGGCTTCGACCACCACGTGCCGAAAGGCTACGTGTATTTCGCCATGGCGTTTTCGGTGCTGGTCGAGATGCTGAACATGCGGGCGCGCCGCAAGCGCTCCCCGGTGAAGCTGCACGAGCCGTACGAGTAGCCGTCACATGAGCGACGACCAGTTCTGCGAGACGCCGCACGGCCTTCGGCTGTGCTTCCGCCTCTACGGCGCTTCGCAAGGCGAAACGGTCCTGCTGATCGCCGGCCTCGGCCTGCAGCTTATCTACTGGCCGCCGGCTTTCCTCGAGGCGCTCGCCGCCGAGGGACTGCGCCTCGTCGCCGTGGATAACCGCGACGCCGGGCGATCCTCGCCCATCGGCACCCGGCCGCCGGGGAGGCTGCGCCAGCTCTTCGCCCGTCCGCCACGCGAAAACTACACGCTCGAAGACATGGCCGACGACATGGCTTGCCTGCTGCGGCACCTCGAGCTGGCGAGCGCGCACGTCGTCGGAATGTCGATGGGCGGCATGATCGCCCAGGCGCTCGCGTGCCGGCATCGCAGCCTCGTGCGCTCGCTCACCTCGATCTTCTCCACCACCGGCCGGCGCAGCGTCGGCCAGCCGGCCGCCTCCACGCTCTGGCGCATCGCCACGACTCGCATGCCGCGCTCCACGGAGGAAGCGGAGGCTGGCTATCTCGCGATGATGCGTCACATCGGTGCGCCGGAGGCGCCGGGAAGCGAAGAGCAGTGGCGCTCTTATGCGCGGCAGGCATGGCAGCGGGCCGGGGGGAAGTTCGACGCCAGCGGCATCGCGCGGCAGATCGGCGCGATCCAGAAGTCGGGCGACCGTACCGCCGCGCTGCGCCGCATCGAGGCGCCGACGCTCGTCGTGCACGGCGACGTCGACCGCATTGTGCATCCGAGCGGCGGCCGGGCGACCGCCAAGGCGATCCCCGGCGCGCGCCTGGTCACGCTGAAAGGCATGCGCCACGACATCGACGCGCCGCGCATCCCCGCGCTCGCCTCGCTCATCGTGTCAAACATCCGCTCATCGGGCCTTCTCCGACCCTAGGATACGCAGCCGCATTGCGTTGCCGTTCGGCGCCGTGACGTCGACGACGGCGCCCGGCCGGCGGCCGAGCAGGGCCCGGCCGACCGGCGAGAGCACCGAGATGCGTCCGGCGGCGGCATCGGCTTCGTTCGGGTGCACCAGCGTCACGGTCCTCTCTTCGCCGCGCGCCTCGTCGAGATAGGTAACGCGCGAGTTCATGGCGATGCGCTCCCACGGCAGCCGCTCGTGCGGCACGAGGCGCGCTTCCAGCAGCAGATCGGCGAGGGCGTCCGCTGCCGCAGCGTCCGCGCTCGCGGCGCGCGAGCCGAGCAAATGGGCGAGCACTTCGGCGTCGCTCGCCGAGACGACGAGTTGGTAGTGATCCATGGCTTCTCCAGGTTCGAGTGAAAGGGTTCGAAGCGAGTGGAGTCCCGGTCGCCGGCGTCCTCAGCCGCTCGCTAGCGCGAGCAGGGCGGGAGCGCCGTTACCGGGAACGGCCAGGACAGGCGAGCGTTCCGTGGATGCGAAGCAGACACGAGAAGCCGCCGGCCCTGGCGGGGCCGTTGCTCGGAAGGGAAAGAGCGCGGTTCATCTTCGTGTCGGCAATCGGTGAGCTTCGCGTCCGACCATAGCATAGAAAGAAAATAATTCAAGTACGCTACGCCGGATGACTTTCTCCAGCGCCGGTCGCGGGCCGATCGTCGCGGCCACCGACTTCTCCGACGATGCGCGCAACGCCGTGCGACGCGCAGCCATGCTCGCCTCGCGGCATGGCGCCGCGCTGCAATTGCTGCACGTCGTAAGCGGTCCCTCGCTCGACGCATTGCGCGAGTGGGCGCCCGCCGGTTCCGCCGAGCGGCTGGTCGAGGACGCGGGGCGCCTGCTCGAGCAGGAAGCGGCTGCCGCCGGAGCGCCCGCAAAGGCGCGGCTCGCCGTGGGCGACGTGCTCGAGGAGCTGCTCGCCGCCTGCGCGGGCGCCTCGCTCGTCGTGCTCGGCGCGCATGGGCTCAATCCACTGCGTGATGCGATCCTCGGCACCACGGCCGTGCGGCTGGTGGGGCGCTGCACGGCGCCGACCCTCGTGGTGCGCAGCGCGCCGCAGGGCGAGTACCAACGCGCGCTGGTCGCCCTCGACTTGCGGCCCGGATCCGCGGGCCTTATCGAAGCGGCGCGGCGAATCGCGCCCGGCGCCCAAATAACCGCAGCGCATGCTTACGACGTGGCGTTCGAAGGCGCGCTGCAGCGGGCCGGCGTCGAGATCGCGGCCATCGAGCGCCATCGCATGCAGGCCGCCGCGAAGGCCCACGCCGCGATCGAGCAGCTCGGCGCGGCCGCCGGCGCGCCCGGCATCGTCAGCGTGATCGAGCGCGCCCACCCCGCTCGGCACATCGTCGAGACGCAGCGCACGCTCCGCGCCGATCTGGTAGTGATCGGCAAGCGTAGACGCTCCGCCGTGGCCTCGATCCTGCTAGGCAGCGTCACGCGTCATGTGCTCGCCGATGCCGAGGCGGATGTGCTGGTGCTCGAGGCGGCCTAGCGGCAGCGTGCCGGGCGCTTCAGGTCGAGATGCGCGACGGCGAAGCTGGCGCCCGGCACTTGCTCGACGGCCATGCCGAGAGCGCGCGCAAGGCCGATCATCGCCTCGTTGTCGGGACGCATCTGGCCGATCAACGCCTTTGCTCCACGCGAGCGCGAGTAGTCGATTGCCTCGCGGAGCAGGGCGCGCCCGATGCCGCGGCGCTGTGCGTCGCTGCGCACCAGGATCGCGAACTCCGCGGTCTCGCCGTCCGGGAAGCAGTACACGCGCACCTCGCCGAGGATCTCGTCCGGCGCTTCGGGCGCCACGGCGACGAAGGCGCTCTCGTGCTCGGGATCGATCTCGGTGTAGCGCGCCAGGTCGCGCGCCGGCATGCCGCGGTCGAAGCGCATGCGCAAGTCCTCCGGCGCGATCCGGCCAATGAACTCGGCATACGCAGGCGCGTCTTCCGGGCGGATCGGCCGGATACGCAGCGGCACGCCACCGCCGGGGTTCACAGCGTCGGGCGTGGGCCGTAGCGCCCGCTTTTCTCCCGC
This sequence comes from Burkholderiales bacterium, assembly GCA_035639215.1. GTDB lineage: Bacteria > Pseudomonadota > Gammaproteobacteria > Burkholderiales > SG8-39 > SCGC-AG-212-J23. The sequence continues at coordinate 2,838 of DASQYN010000070.1, read as the reverse complement.
TGCTCCTGGCATTTCAGGCAGCGTTTCGCCGTGGGATAGGCGGAGAGGCGCGGATAGCCGATCGCGACGCCGCAATCGGTGCAGATACCGTAGCGGCCGGCGGCAAGGCGCGATTCGGCGGCGACGATGTCACGCAGCTCCAGGATATCGCGGCGCACCTCGGCCTCGTTCACGTGGCGCAGCAGCTCCGCCACCGAGGCGTCGCCCTGGTCGCCCGCTTCGCCGATCTGCGCTGCGTAGCGCTCGTTGCCCGAGCGCTCGAGGCCGCGGCGCACCTCGTCGAGCAGCGCCGCCTTGCGGCTGCGCATGCGCTGCGCCAGCTCGTTCGTCCGTTCTTTCGTGAGTGTGTCCATAAAATCATGCTAGCCGGCGTTCGCCGCGGTCGGTTGATCGGTATCAACCAGCGCGATAGCGACGTTCCCTTCGTTGCCGTATAAGGAGGCCGATGGCCGACGCGTTGCTGCTCTCCCGCCTGCAGTTCGCGTGGGTGGTCGCCTTGCACATCCTGCTGCCGGCGTTCACGGTCGGCCTTGCCGCGTACATCGCCGTCCTCGAAGGCGTCTATTTCTTCACCCGCCGCGAGGTGTTCCTGCGACTGTCGAAGTTCTGGCTGCGCATCTTCGCCGTGTCGTTCGGCATGGGCGTTGCCTCGGGGATCGTCATGCCGTTCCAGTTCGGCACCAACTGGAGCCGCTACGCCGACGCCACGGCCGACGTGCTCGGGCCGCTCATGGCCTACGAGGTGCTGATGGCGTTTTTCCTGGAAGCGGGATTCCTCGGCGTGCTGCTTTTCGGCCGCGAGCGTGTGCCGCACTGGGTGCATTTCTTCGCCGGCGTGATGGTCGCGGCGGGCACGCTGCTTTCCACTTTCTGGATCCTGTCGGCCAACAGCTGGATGCAGACGCCGGCCGGCTACGAGATGCTCGACGGCCGCTTCGTGCCGCAGGACTGGCTGCGCGTGGTGTTCAATCCGTCGTTTCCCTACCGGCTGGTGCACACCACGATGGCGTTCTTCATCACGACGGCGCTTGTTGTGATCGGCGTGGCCGCCTGGCACATCAGGCGCGGCCGCCATGCCGAGGAGAGTCTGGTGATGCAGAAGATGGGCCTCGGCCTGCTCGCGGTGCTGGTGCCGCTGCAGATCTTGGTCGGCGATCTGCATGGCCTCAACACGCTCGAGCATCAGCCCGCAAAGCTCGCCGCCATGGAAGCGAACTGGCAGACGCAGGCGCGCATGCCGCTCTTGCTGTTCGCCTGGCCGGACGAGGCCGCCGCGCGCAACCGCTTCGAGGTCGGCGTGCCGGTGCTCGGCTCGCTCATCCTCGGCCACGACCCGAACGCAGTGATTCGCGGCCTGAAGGAGTGGCCGGCGGAAGACCGCCCGCCGGTGGCGATTCCCTTCTTCTCGTTCCGCCTGATGGTCGGCATCGGCGTGGTGATGCTCGCCCTGACGGTCGCGGGCCTGGCGCTGTGGCGACGCGGCCGGCTCGCCACCGCACTTAGCTTCCAGCGCCTGTGCATCCTGGCCGCGCCGCTTGGCTTCGTGGCGGTGATCGCCGGCTGGGTGACTACCGAGGTGGGACGCCAGCCGTGGGTGGTCTACGGCCTGCTGCGCACGCGCGACGCGGTGACGCCGTCGCTCGGCACGCAGGACGTGGCGGTCTCGCTGCTCGTGTACGTGCTGGCCTACGTGGTGATCTTCGGCGGGGGGCTGACCTTCATGGCGCGCCTCGTGCGCCGCGGTTTCGCGCCCGACGCGGCCTTGGAGCCGCGCGCTCCCGCGGCGACGCCGGCCCGGCCGCTTTCCGGCGCGACCCGGGTGCGCTAGAGACGCCATGGCGCTCGACCTCGTTCCCCTGTGGGCCGCGATCCTCGCCTTCGGCGTATTCATGTACGTGCTGCTCGACGGCTTCGACCTGGGCGTCGGGATTCTCTTTCCGTTCTCGCCGGACGCGGCGAGCCGCGACACGCTGATGGATTCCGTGGCGCCGATCTGGGACTTCAACGAGACCTGGCTGGTGCTCGGCGGCGTCGGCCTGCTCGCCGCGTTTCCGCTCGCCTTCGCGATCGTCGTTCCGGCGGTGTACTTTCCAATCCTCTTCATGCTGATCGGCCTCATCTTCCGCGGTGTCGCCTTTGAGTTCCGTCATCTCTCGCAGCGCCGCCACCACTGGGATCGCTCGTTCTTTGCCGGCTCGCTGCTCGCGACGTTCTCGCAGGGCATCGTGCTCGGCACTTTCGTGCAGGGCATTCCGGTGCAAGGAAGAGCCTACGCCGGCGGCAGCATCGGCTGGCTCACACCCTTCGCGCTGCTCACCGGCGCCGGCCTGATCGCCGGGTACGGCCTGCTTGGCGCCTGCTGGCTGGTCCTGAAGACCGAGGGCGATGTCCAGGCGTGGGCGCGGCGCAAGGCGCGGCAATTCACGATCGGCGTCGCTGCGTTCGTCGCGATGGTGAGCCTTTGGACGCCGTATCTCCAGCCGCAGATCCGCGAACGCTGGTTCGGCGGCGACCACCCGCTGTGGCTCTGGCCGGTGCCGCTGATCACGTTCGGCTTGTTCGCGCTTCTCTGGCGCTCGCTCGCGGGCGGTCGCGACAAGGCGCCCTTTTTCGCCGCGCTCGGGATCTTCGCCATGGCCTACCTTGGCCTCGCGATCAGCATCTTCCCGATGGTCGTGCCGTACCACTTCGACCTGTGGCAGGCCGCCGCGACGCCGCGCTCGCAGGCGTTCCTCGTGATCGGCACGCTGTTCCTCCTGCCGATCATCCTCGGCTACACGGTGTGGTCGTACTGGGTATTTCGCGGCAAGGTGCAGGCGGGCGGTGGCTACCACTAAA
>DASQYN010000069.1:0-4448 GCA_035639215.1 Burkholderiales bacterium | reverse complement strand
TCGCTGTTGAGCTCGAGGCAGGCGCTTCGGACACCAGCCGCAGTTCAAGCACGGTAGCCGCGCATTGAACCGCGCGCCTTCCCGCCTGCCGACGCCGCTCCGGTTCATCGCTTTCTGCGTCGTGGGCGGGCTTTGTCTCGCGCTGAACACGCTGACGCTCTGGGTGCTGACGTCCCGGATGGGGCTGCACTACCTCGTCTCGACGGTAATCGCGTTCTCGATGATCACACCGTTCGGCTTCCTGCTGAACAAGGCGCTGACCTTCCGCACCCACAGAAAGTACGCGGCCGTCGAGCTTCCGCGCTATGTCGCCGCCATGGCGGCCAGCTTCGTGGCAAACATCGGCTTCATGTATCTGCTGGTATCGGTCCTCGGCGTATGGTACGTCGTCGCTAGCTTGCTCGTCGCCGTCACTTTGGTGGTCGTCAATTTCCTGACCAGCGACCGCTGGAGCTTCCGGGCGAACGGATGAGCGATCGTCAGCCGAAAGTCGCGGTCGTGCACGAATGGCTCCTCGACTATGCCGGCAGCGAGCGCGTGCTGCGGGAAATCCTCGCCGTGGTGCCCGACGCGGACCTTTACGCACTGGTGGACCTTCCCGAGGACGACTTGCGCGAGGCTATCCCGAAACGGGCGAGGGCGACCAGCTTCATTCAGTCGCTGCCGCGGCCGCGCCGCTGGCTGCGCTACTACCTGCCGTTGATGCCGCTCGCGGTCGAGCAATTCGACCTCTCGGCGTACGACATCGTGATATCGAGCAGTCACGCGGTCGCGAAAGGCGTCATCACCGGCCCGGCACAGATGCATCTTAGCTACGTCCACTCACCGATGCGATACGCGTGGGACTTACAGCACGAATACCTCCGCGCCGCGCGGCTGGAACGCGGGCCAATGGGATGGCTGGCGCGTCTGATGCTGCACCGTTTGAGACAGTGGGATGCGCGCAGCGCCAATGGCGTCGACGTGTTCCTCGCCAATTCGCAGCACGTCGCGCGCCGTATTCGCAAGGCGTACGGCCGGGACGCCGAGGTGGTCTATCCGCCCGTGGACGTGTCGTCATTTCCGCTGCGAGAGGCGAAAGACGACTTCTATGTCACCGTTTCGCGGCTCGAGGCGTACAAGCGGATCGATCTACTGCTCGCGGCATTCCGCCAGATGCCGGAGCGCCAACTCGTGGTGGTCGGGGACGGCCCGGAAATGCGCCGATTGCGTGCCGCCGCTCCGGGTAACGTCAGTTTCCCGGGGCGGCTTCCATCCGCCGCCGTACTTGAGCACATGCAGCGGGCGCGGGCATTCCTGTTCGCGGGCATCGAGGACTTCGGCATCGTCATGGCCGAGGCCCAGGCATGCGGAACGCCGCTGATTGCCTTCGCTGCCGGCGGCGCCGCTGAAATTGTCCGCGGCGAGGAGTCAGCGTCTCCCAGCGGCCTGCTCTTTCATGAGCAGACCGCCGAGGCGTTGGTGCAAGCCGTGCATCGTTTCGAGCGGGCCCCGTTCCGCTTCCTGCCCGCCGCCTGCCACGCGAACGCCTTACGCTTCGACCGTAAGGAATTCCGTACTCGCTTCGCGGCGCTTCTCTGGCGCCATTGGGCGCAATTCCCCGGCAAGCGCGCCTTCTCTTCCACGACTCAGGAAACGTGAAGCTTGGTGCGCGCCACCGTAGAGCCGTTGGTTGCGAACCAGCCGACGCGTTCGCTCACGAGGTCGAAGTCGAGCAAATATTCGCCCTTCGCGAGCCGCGGGAGGTGCACATCCATCGTTACGGTTTCACCCGGCTTCACCGGCCGACCTTCGCCGGCGGTCAGGGGCTGGCGAAGGAAGTCCGGAGAGACCAGCTTCCCTGAGGCATCCAGGAGGTGGCAGCCCAGCTGCACGCCGCCAAACTTGGCGCTGCGTGGCAGCCAGAGGGATTTGCCGATGTTCTTGGCGGTCACTTGAACCACGACCGGCTCGCCGTCCCGTACGTTTGCAGACACGAGCTTCACGGTGAGCGCGGCGCGTAATCCGGTGCGCAGGCGACTGTCTGGAGCAGGCGGTTCACCCCCGTTTTGCAGGAAGAACAGGCGGCGGTCGTGCATTTGAGCGCGCGTCGTTTCCGCGAACTGCTGGCCGGCCGCCCCGCCCTCGAGGTAATCCTCGAACACCGGCAGGTCCAAGAGATACGCCTGGGGACTGAAAACCGCGACCTGGATCTTGGCGAATCCGGCGTCCTTCGCCGAAGACCAGATCTTCCGGATGTGGATGTCGTCCTCGAGGACCCTGAAGTTCCTCATCTCGGCCTGCGACTGCGGCGACCGCGAATGGTGCGGCCCGGGTTCCGAGAATCCAGCGATGCCGCCTGGCTTGAGGACGCGGCTCATTTCCCGCAGGACCTCGTCGGGGTTCAGCAGATGGTGAAACGTGTCGAGGCACAGGATGCGGTCCACGCTGGCGTCGGGAAGCGCCATTCGATGTCCGTCGAAGACGACAAAGCGAGGCGCGGGTTGATCGCCGAAGACCGGTTGTCGGGCGTAGAGCGTTTGCCCGATCTTCAGCGCCGTGGCCGAGACGTCGAGCGCGACGGCTTCCATGCCGAGCTGAGTGAGCCAGCGCGTTGCCCAGCAGGAGCCGGCGCCGAAATCGAGGACCGTCATTCCCGGGAGGAGCTGCAGGCCGTTCAGGACATGAGAGAAATTGTTGAGAAGGTCTGGCGTGTCTTCGACGTTCCCCAGCGGCTTGGCAAGCCAGTAATCCCAGTTGTCCCGGCTCGCGAAATACTGTTCGGCCGTTTGGCAAAGCTCCTCGACGCTCAGCGTCTTCTTGAATTCGGCGACGTTGATGAAGGTGCTGGCCTGCACAGCACTGCCCTCCACGGCGGGTAGGCTCTCGGCCTGCAGCGCGGGCCCATCGAGCGCAGCGAAGTGGTCTGCGAGCCATTTGCCGCCGAGCGCGGCGGCGAGCACGGCGCCTGCGCCTTTGAAGAGCGTGCGGCGTGAAACCGTAGATCTTTCGAGGGGCCATAGCTTTGCCATACTGAACTTGCTCCCTTTCTTATCGGCCGTGGGCCGTGCGTTGAGGGGTACTAATAACACCTTGGCGTGCAGCGCAGGCATGCAGTATTCCCGCCGCGCAGCTCGTACACGCTCAGCTCGTTGCATTTCCACGCCCGGCGATAGCCCCGCTCCGGGAGCCCGGCGACGAGGCGCGCGGCACCTTGCCTGCCGAGCGGCCAGTTGTCGACGCTCAAGTCGGTGACCACGCAGCTCACCGGCGCGTTCGACGGCTGCTCGCGCAACTGGTCGGGATAGCTGATCCAGAACCGGGTCGCCAGATGCGGAACGAGGGAATCGGAAGCGGCCATGGATGCATCGCGGTCGAGACAGGGCACGACCTGTGCCGCCAGCCAGTCGGCCTGCGGATAGCGGTCGTAGCCGCGCGCCCGCGTGAGCTCGCTTGCGCCATGGCACGCGAGGACCCATACCAGGGTCCAGGTCCCGGCCGCTTTCCAGCCGAAGCGCTGCGCGAAGGCTGCCAGCCCCAGCGGCAATGCCCAAAACAGGGCGGTCCCCGGCTCGATGCCGTAGTGAAACACCAGACGAACCCGCTGGTCGCCCTCGCTAAGGAAGAGCATCAGGTAGGGCGGCAGCACGGCGAGCGCGGCGCGCCACGCGAAAAGCGGCAGGAATGCCAGCGGCGCGAGCGTCCAGAACAGAAAATTGAGGCGCTCCCGATCGATGAGCTGCGAGAAGAAATAAGCCGGCTGAGTGAATGGGGCAAGGACGAGATCGCTGATGCTGCCGCCGAACCGGCCATAAAGATTCAGATACGCGTAATCGTCACCGAACATTCGCGGCACGACCTTTACGTCGAAGAGGAACACGGCGAACCCTGCGGCCGCCAGCGCGAGGCCCGGCCAGCGGCGCTGCCGGGAGGATGCGTCAGTGCTCAGTGCCCAGGCGAGCCCGATGCCGACCGCAACGACGCTCGCCGACTCCTTTGCCGCGAGGGCGGCGAGCAGCGCGAGCACGCCGAAGATTGTCCCGGCGCGCCGCGCGGAGGCGAATCCCACGAAAGCCCAGAGGAACAACGGCATCATGAAGACTTCCGGATGGAAGTCGAAGGCGTTGGCGTTTCTGAGCGGGAGATAGGACCAGTAGATCCAAGGCAGCGCGGCTGGCGCCCAGGTCGCGCCGCCGAAGCGCTGCTGCCGGGCCAGGTAGTAGAGCGCGGGGCCGCCGGCGGCGAGGCCGAAGGCCTGGACGATAAGCAGCGTCTCCGGCCGGGGCACGGCCCAGAAGACCGGCGCGAGCAGCCAGAACAGCGGCGACTGGTGATCGGCCAAGAGATTGATGCCGCCTTTCAGCGACGAAACGTAGCCATTGCCGTGGGTCAGGTTCCAGAGCGCGTTCGTGAAGATGCCGAGGTCCCAGCCGTGGCTCTCGAAGGCCAGATGACGCACGAACGCCACC
>DASQYN010000068.1:0-3262 GCA_035639215.1 Burkholderiales bacterium | reverse complement strand
TCGACGAGCTGCTCGAGCTGGCGGACAAGGACGCGTCTCCGCCGGAAGGTAACCGGTACGAGAACGCCATGGCGCCTGTGGCGTGACCGTCCTACGCGCCGGGCGTGAAGCGCATCGGCATCCAGAACTGGCGCAGGGCCTCGACTGATGCGGGAATGTCGCGCCGGGCGTTCCCCGCGCGGGGCGGCGTCCCCAGGCCGCCAGTCGACGCGAGTATCGCGGGACGGCCGGCGTCATCGACGCAGTGGAACAGGATCGGCGACAGCAGATCGTGTTCGATCCTATCTGGGGAGATGAGCCGCGACCAGGTGGGAAGCCGCAGCTTTATGACGGCGTAGAAGCCCATGCACCAAGGCTGCGGGTCGACCTCGCCGTCCGGCGATAGCACGAACAGCGGCTCGAAGCTCTCCGGCCTCGTCGAGAGCGTCTCGCTGATCGCGTTGTGCTGCATCAGCGTAGCGGCGATCGCCGAGAACTCCTCGGTGTCGTGATTGAAGGCGTCGGGATCGACGCCGAGGAGCGGGCACACCCATTCCTCGGGCGGCATCGAGACCGGCCCGGCGACGACCGCGGTCACCGCGCCGTCGAGCCTGGAGAGCGACGTCGCCTGCGGATGCCGAATCGTTGGCGACCTGGCGCGCTCGCTCATCCATTGTCCGAGCTTCTCGAACGACAAGGCGTAGTCCGCCATAGTCGTCTTGACCGGCTTGAGCGCTTGTCGCGTTTCCCGCCGTTGCTTCGGCTTCGACTGCGTCATGCCGCTGCGCGCTTTTCGGCCTCGCGAGCGGCCTTCCAGTTCCAGGCCAGGAGTTCATGCAGGCGGTCGTTGGTCGTGCGGCCGGAAACCATCCGCTCCAGCACGTCGGTCAGATAGGCTTCCGGGTCGACGCCATTCAGTTTTGCCGTGTTAAGAAGCGAAGAGAGAATAGCCCAGGTCTCGCCCCCGCCTTCGTCGCCGCTGAACAAGCTATTCTTTTTTCCGATTGCAATCGGCCTGATCGATCGCTCGACCGTGTTCGTGTCCGGCTCGAGCCGCCCGTCGTCCAGGAACGCCGTCAGACCCTGCCAGCGTTCGAGCATGTAGTCGATCGCCTTGATGAGCGTCGACCGCCGGGAGATCCCGTCCTTCACCGCTACCAGACGGGCCTTCAACGCCTCCATCAGCGGCTTCGTCTCGGCCTGCCGCGCCGCGCGGCGTTCCCCGGCGTCGAGGCCGCGGATCCTCTCCTCGATCGCGTAGACGGCGCCGATGCGCTCGATGACCTCCCTGGCGAAGGGCGAGTTCGTCGTCTTGTGCACCCTCACGAAGTTGCGGCGCGCGTGAACGAGACAATACGCCAGCCGGATCTTGCCCGACGTCTTCGCATCGCCCGCAAGCGAGACGTAGGCGGCATAGCCGTCGACCTGCAGCACGCCTTCGAAGTCGGCCAACTGCGCCACGATCTCCTTCTTGCCGCGACCGCCCGCGAACACGTAGGCGACCGCCGGCGGCGCCGGACCCTTCCAGGCCCGATCGTCGATGGCGTGCGCCCAGAACTGGCAGATCTTCGTGCGGCCGCGTCCCGGGTCGAGCACCGGCATCGGCGTCTCGTCGCAGAACAGCCGCTCAAAGCGATGCATGGTCTGCAGTTGCAGATCGTAGAGGCCCTTGACCATCCACGCCGCGCTCCCCATCCAGCGCGCCAGCGTCTGACGGTCGACGACGACGCCGTGGCCCGCCAGGATCTGCGTCTGACGATAGAGCGTCGACTGCCAGGCGTATTTGGCCGCGGCGATGTGCGCGATCAGCGCCGTCGTCGCCATGCCGCCCTCGACGAGCCGCGCCGGCGCAGGGGCCTGGACGATCGGACCCTCGCAGGCGCGGCAGGCGTACTTGGGACGGATCGTGCGCAGTACGCGCAGCCACGCGGGAACCCGATCGAGCGCTTCGCTGGTCTCCTCGCCGATCCGATGCATCTGACCCGAGCAGCACGGGCAGAGCGTGGACGCCGGCTCGATCACTTGTTCGACTCGGGGCAGATGCGCCGGCAGCGCGCCGATGTTGCGCCGTGGCTTGCGCCGCTTCGTTCTCGGCGCGTCCGACTCCGGTTCGTCGTCGTTGGCCGGCGGCTGTGCGTCGGCGGTCCGTCCCAGATCCAACGCGAGCTGTTCGGCGCAGATGATCGCCGAGCGCTCCGATCGCGCGCCGAAGATCAGGCCCTTCAACGTGGCGATCTGCGCGCGCAGATCCTCGTTCTCGCCGTCGAAAGCCAGTACCATCTCGGCGAGAGCCGCAGGGTCCGAGGGCAGATCTTCAGGGCGAATCGCCATGTCGGAGAGCTACACGAAAACGCTCGGAGTCGCCAGCAAAACAAGGCGACTCAGCCCACTTTCGTCGGCCGCTTCGTCACCTTCGGGACCACCTGCGACCACTCCGAGAGACCTTCGATCAGCATCGCCAGTTGCGCCCCCGTCACCCGCATCGTCCCCGCGCGAACCGGCGGCCAGGCGAAGCTCCCGTCCTCGAGCCATTTGGTCGCCAGAACCAGACCCGAGCCGTCGAAAACAAGAAGCTTCAAACGGTCCGATCGCTTCGAGCGGAAAACGAAAACATCCCCGCTGTAGGGCTCGCCCGCCAATCCCTCCGCCACCAACGCGACAAGGCCGTGTACGCCTTTTCGAAAGTCGATCGGTTGCGTCGCAACGAACACCCGGACTTCCCGACCGAACGGGATCACCGCGTCGACCTCACTGCGGCCAACACGCGCTCCAGCGTCACAGCGTCGACGCCGACGGGCACGCGCACCATCGCGCCGGCGATCATCACCTCGATCCGTTCCGCCGGACGCGCCACAACGCGAGGCGGCGGGTCGATCGCGTCCGGCCGCGCCTCGACACCATCATCGAGCCTGATCTCCACGAATTGCGGTCCTGCGCTGGAAGCGATCCGAGCCTTGCGCCGCCACACATTAAGCAATCCCCGGCTCACCCCATTGCGCCGCGCCACCTCGGAGATGTTCACCTCCGGATCGGCGCTCTCGGCCAGGATCCGCGCCTTCTCCGCATCGCTCCATTCGCGCCGCCGTCGCCGCCCGGTGATCACCTCGACGCGCTGATAAGAGTCGGCATCATGCCTGGGTTGATGCATGGAATTAGCGCCCGTCGCATTGTCGAATCGAAGCGCAAGTCTCGCTCACCCGAACGCCGCAGGCGAGGTGGGGGCGGCGTACCGGTTACTTTCCATTGGACGCAGTTGTCGCGTCCGACCTGGCGGTCCTCCTGG
>DASQYN010000067.1:0-2838 GCA_035639215.1 Burkholderiales bacterium | reverse complement strand
CGTTTGATTCCAATTCCTTCCTGAAGCGCTTTGATGCGCGGCGGCCGGACAGGAACAGGACGCTTCTTCCCCTGTTCACGAGAATAACAGGCGCTTAAGCCGAACTTCCCGTCCCCGCGTGACGTAAGGCGCTGAGTTCGCTTGCGTTAGGATCAAGCGAAGGGTGGCCTACTGGGTACGGTCGGGCTTGACGCCCAGGAGTTCGAACGCGCGCGCCTGGGTTTGGGTGGGGCGCGAGTAGACGGTGAAGACGTAGTTTTCGTTGATGGCGGTCGCCGCTTGCATGCGGGAGTAGGTGGCGAGGTCGGCGAGCAGGCTTCGTCCTCGGTGAGGCCGGTGGTTTCCTTGCGCCGGGCGGCGGGGGAACGCTGCGCCTTGGCGACGACGCTGTTGCGGAGCCTGGCCGCGGCTTCGCGGTCGTCATCGTCGTAGAGGAGCGGTGCGAGCCTTTCGCGCATGTGGTGCTCGACGTAGTAGGCGAGCATGCACAAAAGGACATGTGCCTTCACCCTCGGCGAGGCCCAGTGGAAGATGGGGCGGACCTCCAGGTCCACGGTCTTGAGGGAGCGGAAGGCCCGCTCGACCCCGCCGAGGCGCTTGTAAGCGGCGACGGTTCCGGCGTCGTCGAGCGCGGCCGCCGGCAGACTGGTGCGCACGACATAAATGCCGTCGAGCGCGGCTTCCTCGGCGACGGCCTTTTCCTTGCGGCGGAACTCGAAGCGGTCGTCCTCGATGGTCGTCTCGAAGTGCTTGGCCATCTTGTGCTTGTTGACCACGGCGCCGACCTTCAGCGCGATCGCGGTCTTGCCGCGCAGCGGATTGCGGGCGCGGCGGACAGCCTCGCGGATCGGGGCGAGGTGGCGCTCGGTGGCCTTGAGCAAGTCCTCGCGCTTTCTCGCCCGCAAGCGCGCCAGTTCCGGATTGCGGCAGACCATCAGCCGTTCGCTCGGATAATCCGGCGAGGTGATCGAGGCCATGTCCCGCTCGTCGAACAGGTCGAGCTGGAAGGCGCCGGCGTCGAGAAGCGCCCTAATCGCCGGCGCCCGCAGGGCGGTGATCCAGTCGAGCCCGGCCGGCTTGATCTCCTCGTCGAGGCGGGCCTGGGTGATCATCCCACGATCGCCGACCAGCGCCACGCGCGTCAAGCCGAAGCGGTCTTTGACCTTGGCGATCTGGGCGGAGAGGGTCTTCGGATCGGCGGTGTCGCCGTCGAACACTTCGACCGCCACCGGGCAGCCGTCGGCGGCGCACAGGAGGCCATAGACGATCTGCAGCTTGCCCTTCTTGCCGTCGCGGTTGTAGCCGCGCTTGGCCAAAGGGCAGCAGCGCCCCTCGACGTAGCTCGAGGTGACGTCGTAGAGGACCAGCACGCCGTCGGCGAGGCGCTTCTTGGCCAGGCTCGTCTCGATCGCCGGCTGCCGTTCGAGCAGCCAATCCAGGGCGTCATAGAGCTCGTCTTCGTCGACGGCCGCCAAGCCCAGCACCTCGCCGAGGCTCGAGGCGGCGGTCGCCGGATCGAGCCCGCGCGCCGTCGCCAGCTTCGATCCCGGCGCGATCAGCCGACTCACGATCATCGCGACGACGAGGTCGCGGCGGCGATCGCCGGCCGGTCCCAGGACCCGGTCCAAGCCGATCGCCCGCAAGGTTCCCAGCGCCGCCGCGACATGCCCGTGCGGCAACGAGCGGCGGATCGACACCGCCTCCCGCTCGGCGGCGATGACCTTGCCGCCCTTCAAGAGGGCGCGAAAGCCTTCAACCAGCTCCTTCGGCCAGTCGGTCAGGTTGGCCAGGGTCCGCTTCTTGACCTTGCCGTCCTGGCGATAGGCCTCCCGCAGCAGGATGGCGGGCGGCGAACCGCGGTTGGGGACGGTCTCGATATACATGGCACGAAAGATGCCACCTATCTTCGTGAAAAGCAAGCATTACATGCCCATTTACATGGGTACATTTTGATGCCCAAACCAGGCCTTTGCCACGCCTCTTCAAAGGCTTAGCTCATTGCAAGAGAGGAAGTTCGGTCTAATGGGCGATGCCGGAGCCCGCGGCCTCGTCGATGAGGCGTCCTGCCGCGAAACGGTCGAGGTCGAAAGGACGGCTGATCGGGTGATGCGCGTCGGTCGCCATCAAATGCGCGAGCAGCGTGCCGCCAGCCGGGATCGCCTTGAAGCCGCCGGTGCCCCAGCCGCAATTGAGGAAGATGCCCGGCGTCGGCGCGGGCCCGATGATGGGTGAGGAATCCGGGACGACGTCGACGATGCCGGCCCACTGGCGCATCAGCTTGAGCTGGCCGAAGGCGGGGAACATCTCGGTCAGGCCGGAGACGACGATCTCCTGCATCGGCGGATTGCCGCGCTGGCCATAGGAGGGAATGCGGTCGAGCCCGCCGCCGAACACGATCTCGCCCTTGTCCGACTGGCTCGCGTAGACGCCGGTCCCGAGATGGAGAAGAACGATGTCGAGGCACGGCTTGACCGGCTCGCTGACAAAAGCCTGCAGGGCGTAGGAATGGATCGGAAGCTTGACGCCCGCCTTGGCCATCAGTTGCGAGGAATGGCCGGCGACGGCGACGCCCACCGCCTCGGCGCGGATTTCGCCCTGCGTCGTCTCCACTCCAGCGCAGACGCCGTTTTGCGTGACGAACCCGGTGACCTCGCAGTTCTCGACGATGTCGACGCCGAGCCGGTCCGCAGCACGCGCGTAGCCCCAGGCGACCGCGTCGTGCCGCGCCGTGCCTCCTCTTCGCTGCCAGACGCCGCCGTTCGGCAGATAGCGCGAGTCGAGCGACTGGGTCATCAGCGGCAGGCGCTTGCGGATCTCGTCGGGTCCCCAGAGCTCGGC
>DASQYN010000066.1:0-2023 GCA_035639215.1 Burkholderiales bacterium | reverse complement strand
TAGTGCAGGTCCTTAAGCGGAGCTTCCTGCTTTCGCGATGCGCAATGCATTGATTTGCCGAGTCAAATTGCTATGGGCGGGAAGCGTCTACTGGGTACGGGCGCTGTCGAGGAGTTCGAGGGCCTTTTTCTGGATGGGCGTCGGGCGCGCGGTGACGGTGAAGGGGATACCCGGCGCGGTGGCGATTTCGACGGTGTTTTTGGTGAGCGTGGCGAGGTCGGCGATCAGGGTCTGGAAGCTGTGGACGGGCAGGCCGTCCGGGGTGCGGCCGGTCGTCTGTTTGGTGACGGCGGCGGGCGAGCGCTCGGCCTTGGCGACGACGGAGGGGCGGAGCGCCTCGGCGGTTTCCTTGTCGTCATCGTCGTAGAGCATGGGCGCCAGGCGCTGGCGCATGTGCCATTCGAGGTAGTAGCCGAGCATGCACAGGAAGACGTGGGCGCGCACCCGCTCGGGCAGCCAGTGGTAGACCGGGCGGACGTGGAGGTCGACGGTCTTGATCGAGCGGATGGCCCGCTCGACCAGGCTGAGGGATTTGTAGCTCCTGACCGTTGCGGCGTCGTCGAGCGCGGCGGCGGGCAGGCTGGTGCGCACGACGTAGAGCCCGTCGAGGGCGGCCTCGGCGGCGATCTCGGCGCTCCTGCGGGCGAAGGCGAAGCTGGTGTCGGCGATGGTGAGGGCGAAGTGCTTGGCCATCTTGCGCCGGTCGATCACGGCGCCGACGGCCAAGCCGATTTCGGCCTTGCCGCGCAACGGCGCGCGCTTGCGCCGGACGGCGGCGGCGATGGCGGCGAGGTCGCGCTCGGTGGCCCGTAAGAGGTCCTCGCGCTTGCGCGAGCGCTCGGCGGCGAGCGCATGATTGCGGCACAGGATCAGGCGCTCGCCCGGAAAATCCGGTGAGGTGATGGCGGCCATGTCGCGGTCGTCGAACAGCGACATCTGGAAGGCGCCGCCCTCGATGAGGCCGCGGATCGCCGGGGCGCGCAGCGCCGTGATCCAGTCGAGCCCCGCCGGCTTGATGTCCTCGGCGATGCGGGCCTCGGTGATCATCCCCCGGTCCCCGACCAGGACGACATGGTCGAGGCCGAAGCGCTGCTTGAGCTTGGCGACCTGGCTGGCGAGGGTGGCGGGATCGCCGGTCGCGCCCTCGAACACCTCGACGGCGACCGGGCAGCCGTCGGGCGCGCAGAGCAGGCCGTAGACGATCTGCAGCTTGCCCTTCTTGCCGTCGCGATTGTAGCCGAACTGGGCCAACGGGCAGCAGCGGCCCTCCATGTAGCTCGAGGTGACGTCATAGAGCACCAGCGTGCCGCCGGCGAGATGGCGGCGGGCCAGCGCCGTCTCGATGGCGGGCTGGCGCACCGCCAGCCAGTCGAGGGCGCGATAGAGTTCCTCCTCGTCGACCGGCCCCAGGCCGAGTTCGGCGCCGAGACTGGAGGCGGCGGTGTCGGGCGAGAGCGCGCGCGCCGTCGCGAGCTTCGAGCTCGGATCGAGCACCCGGCTGACGATGAGCGCCAGGACGAGATCCCGGCAGCGGCTGCCGGCGGGCCCGATGAGCCGGTCGAGTCCGATCTTGTGGGCGGCGCCGAGCGCCGCGGCGACATGGCCGTGCGGCAGCGAGCGGACGATGCTGATCGCCTCCCGATCGCTTGGAATGACCGTGCCGCCCTTGAGGAGCGTTTTGAAGCCGGCGATGCGCTCGGGCGGCCAGTCGGAAAGGTTGAGCAGCGTGCGCTTCCTCACCTTGCCGCCCTCGCGATAGCTCTCGCGCAGCAGGATCGCCGGCGGGGAGTCGCGGTTCGGGACAGACTCGATGTACATGGCGCAATGATAGAGCACAGCGCCATACAACACAATCTAAAACCGCTCCATTACATGGCTACACATTGGGCAGGTCAAAGCAGCCTTCCGCCGAAATATCAATCACTTAACGCAGACGAAAGAAGGAAGCTCCGTAGAGCAGGACCGCCATCGCTGAAAACCATCAGGTGTCGCATTGGTGGAAGAACGAGGGGAACCAAACGGC
>DASQYN010000065.1:0-4522 GCA_035639215.1 Burkholderiales bacterium | reverse complement strand
TCTTGCGGGTGTTAAATTGCAGCGCTTCGGGAGTCGCTTGGCGGGGATCCTGCGCGACCTGCGTGCGCGTAAGGCCGAGCGGATCCTGCGTATCGGGTTGACGCAGGCTGTTCGCGACGACCGTGAGGCCACCATCTTCCTGCAACGTGTACTTGAGCTTCGCGTTGAGCAGGTCGCGCGTTGCCGCGCTGTGGTCGCGGTAGCCGTCGGTGGAAAAATGCGAGACGTCGCCGATGCCGTTCAGGGCGCCCCACTGGCCACCGAACTTCAGCGCGCTGCGCCAAGTGTTGTAGCTGCCGAAAAGAAGGTCCGCCTCGCCGGTCGGCGTGGGGGGACCGTCCATGGTTTCCAGCGCGATGACACCGCCCGAGGAATTTCCGTACATGCTCGAAAACGGCCCGCGCAGCACCTCGATGCGCTCCGCGCTGCCGAGATCGAAGTTCGCCGCCTGCCCCTGCCCGTCCGGCATGGTCGCCGGAATGCCGTCGGTGATGAGCCGGATGCCGCGCACGCCGAAGGTCGAGCGCGCGCCGAACCCGCGCGACTGGATCTGCAGGTCCTGCGCGTAGTTCTGGCGGTTCTGCACCGCCACGCCGGGCACCGCGCCGAGGCTCTCCGAGAGGTTCACCTGCTGTCGGTCGCGGCGGATGTCCTCGCCATAGACGCGATCCACCGATGCCGGGATGTCGAGGCTCGGTTGCGGCGCCCGAGTCGCGGTCACGACGACCGCGTCCTGCTGTGCAAACGCCAGCACCGGCAGCAGCGCGGCTGCCATTCCCCCCGCAAGCCTCCTCATGGCGCCGCTAGGCTAGCGCGATTCGTACTGGAGCGCGAGCCAGACGGAGCGCGGCGCGCCCGGCGCGACGAACGGCTCCGGCGCCGCGCCTGCTGCATCGTAGGTGTTGCCCGGTCCGGTAAAGAAGTTCGCGCCAAGCACGCCGAAGCTGGAATAGCGCCGGTCGAAGAGGTTGTCGACCTTGAGCGAGAGCTGCCAGTCGCGCGCCGGCCGGTAGCGAGCGAACGCCTGAGCGACGCCATAAGAAGGCAAAGGCCCGTGGACATCCTGGTTGTTCTCGTCGCCGCGCAGGTATTGACGATCGAACCACGTCCAGCCGAGCCCGAACGAGGCGCGCGGCGTGGTCGTCCACTCGCCGAAGAGCTTCAGCTGGCTGCGCGGGATGCCCGGAATGCGGTCGCCGCGCTCCACCTCGATCTCGCCCGCGGCGTCGCTCGCCGAATTGTTGGGGCTCAGCATGCGAAAGGGGGTGCGGAACTCGGCGCGCACATAGCTGTAGGCGGCGGCGAGCGAGAGCGCCCCCTTCTTGTGGGCGACGGTGACGTCGAAGCCCTGGCGTAGCGTTTCCCCGGTGTTCTGGAAGAAGCCCGAGTTGACCGCTGCGCTGGAGGCGACGAACTGAATGTCGTCCGAGAGAAGCGCGCGATAGGCGCTGACCGAGACGCTAAGCTCCCGCGAGGGGTGAAGCCGCACGCCGCCTTCGAGCGTGCGGGCGATGACCGGCTTCAACGCCGGATCGGCGAGGAACTGATTCGGTAACGAGCAAGGGGCCGCCGGATCGGCGCAGGTGAGCTCGACCGGCGAAGGCACGCGCATGCCCTCGCTCATCGAGGCGAACCAGGTGGTCGCGGCGTTGGGGTTCCACGCCGCGCCGAGCGAAGGCGTCAGGCGACGGAAGTCGTGGTCGCCATCGAGGTCCGGCTGCGCCCCCGAGCGGTCGCGCAGGTGCACGGAGGCGACGTTGTAGCGCCCGGAGAAAGTGAAGGTCCACTGCTCCGAGGGCGACACCTGCTCCATCACGTAGAGGCTGTGGTACGTCTGCCGCGCGCCGACGCCCACGCGCGGCACGAAAGGGCCGGTGCCGACGGTGTCCCGATCGTCCGTGAAGATGGCGTCCTGGCGCTCCTGGTGGAAATCCGAGCTCGCGCCGTGCAGCGCCGCCCCGATGGTCAGTTCATGCCGCACATCGACGAATCGCCCGGCACGGACCGCCTGTACGCTCAGTCCCGTGCTCGTCTGCTCGAGCCGGCTCCGATCGTTGAAGCCGGGCGGCGTCAGATCGTCGTTGACATTGCTCGCCGCCGACGCCTGCCGCAAGGCGCGGACATACAGGCTTCCGGAAAGCAGGACGTCGCTGTCCAGGGAGCGGCTCGCACGCACGGTCAGGAACGAGAGCTGGTTCTCCGCGGTGTCCGGCCAGGTGTAAGCCTGCCGCGGGTTGTCGAGCATCGAAACCGGAAGCGCCTGCGTTCCCTGCATCGTGTTGTCGGCCGCGGAAAGCGACACGTCGAGGTCGGTGCGCGCGTCCTGCCAGCCCGACTTGACGAACGCTTGGCGCAGCCGGCTCGGCGAGTGCTCGCGCCAGCCGCCGTCGTCGTAGGCGCGCGCCGAGGCGAAATAGTCGGCCCGTTCGCCGTGGCCGCCGGTCTCGGCTTCCAGCGAGCGCCGGCCGAACGATCCGCCGCCGACGCTCGCCGAGGTTCCTGGGAAGGCGAAGCCCGACTTGGTGTGAATCGATAGCACTCCGCCGAGCGTGTTCAAGCCGAACACCGGGTTCGTGCCGGAGAGCAGGTGCATGTTGGCGATCGTGTTCGGCGCGATCAGGTCCCAGTTCACCACGTCGCCGAAAGGCTCGTTGACGCGCACCCCGTCGACGAACACCGACAGGCCCTGCGGCAACCCGAGCAGCGGCGAAGCGGTGAAGCCGCGATAGGTCAGCGTCTGCTGGAACGGGTTGCCCTCCGAATCGCCGAGATGCACGCCGGCGAAGGAGCGCTCGAGATGATCCGGCACGTCGAGCGGCTGGCCCTGTCCGAGCTCGCGCGCGGTCGCGCTTTGCACTGTGCTCGGGATATCGCGCAGCGGCGTGCCCAGCCCGGGCACCGGCCGGATGCCGATCACGTGCACGGCCGGCCCCTCGATCGCGGTGGCGGGATTTTCCGGAGCCTGCGCCAGCGCCGCGCCGCTCGCCAACGCGGCGAACGCCGTCCAGGCCGCCTTCAAACGCTCGGTCTGGCCGCAACGCGGCGGTGTTCCACCCGGATCCGCCGCCAGGGCCACATTCGCTCGAAAACGCCGTCCTGGCGCGCGAGATGATGGAGCGCCGCGATGATGTGCAGCGCGACGAGGCTAGTGATCAGGCAGGCGAGCGTGAAGTGCACGCCGCTGAAGACCGCCTTCAGGGCCGGCGCGTCCCAGCCCCAGGCGGGCAGCATCGCCCCGAAGTACCGGATCGGATACTTGGTAAAGGACGAGCCGAGATAGCCGACGAGCGGCTGGGCGATGAGCGCAGCATAGAGCAGCCGGTGGTTGACCCGGGCGGCGATCGCCTGCCAGCGCGGCAGCGACTCCGGTAGCGCCGCTACCGGATGGGTGATCCGCCAGGCCAGCCTGACGACGATAAGCAAGCCGAGGGTGATGCCGAGCGACTTGTGCAGGTTGAACCAGTCGCGCTGCACGCCGGTGTTGTCCGGGAGCGCGGTCATCCACCAGCCGAGGGCGATCTGGCCGAGCGCGAGCGCCGCGACGATCCAGTGCAGCGCCATGGCGACGGCGCCATAGCGCGCCGGCGTGCTCAAGAACGGCTTCCCTTGAGCAGCAGCTCGGCAGTGGCGCGGTGACCGCCTTCGGCCGCCATGTCGGCCGCGGTCTTGCCGCGGTTGTCGCGTGCCAGGGGATCGGCCCCACGCGCAAGCAACAGCTTGACCGTGGCGTCGTGCCCATAGGCCGCTGCCCACATCAGCGCGGTCAAATCGTTGGCGTAGCGCTGGTTTACCGCAACGCCATGATCGAGGAGTAGCTTCAGTACCTCCGTGTGGCCGTTGCCGGCAGCGTAGACTGCGGCGCTCTTACTGACGCGATCGACAGGTTTCGTGTCCGCACCGCGATCGAGCAGCGCGCCGACCAGCTCGGCATTGCCGTTGAATGCCGCGGCCATCAGCGGCGTGATGCCGGCGACGTTCGCCTCGTTCACGTTTGCGCCGCGCTGCAACACCAGCAACGCCAAGGCCGTGTTGCCGGATTTAGCCGCCATCAACAGCGGCGTGTCGCCGATCCGATTGCGCGAATTGACGGCGGCCCCCTGGTCGAGCAGCCTGGCCACGGCTTGCGCGTCGCCTCGCCGCGCCGCCGCCAGCAGATCCTGGTTGATGTTGATCGACTCGGCGTGCGCGGCGACCGCGGCGAGCGCGCCGATCACTACGAAGGTGCGAAACATGATCCTCCCCTGCCTTGCGACTGCAATTTTCGAAGCCTAGACTAGTTGCGCGTCTTTCACCAAGGGGAGGCCTTGTGAGCGCGATTCTTCTCAGGACGCTCGCATTCGCGAGCGCAGCGGCTCTGACATCCGTCGCCGTCGCCGATGTTCCGAAGTCGATCAACGTCAGCCAGGATCAGCTCTCCAAGTCCGCGGGCGATTCGCGGAACTGGCTCCATACGCAGGGCAGCTACGCGCAGACCCGCTACTACCCGGGCAGCCAGATCAACACGAAGAACGTGGCCAAGCTT
>DASQYN010000064.1:0-8961 GCA_035639215.1 Burkholderiales bacterium | reverse complement strand
GATGATGGTCGCCGGCGCCTACCTCGCCTGGGTGCTCTGGTCGCGCACCGGCATCGATCCCTTCCTGCTCATGCCGGTGTGCGCCGCCGCGCTCTTCGTGGTCGGCTATCTGCTGCAGCGTTACGTGCTCAACCGGGTGCTGCACGTCTCGCTTTTCATGACGCTGATCCTCACCTTCGGGCTCAACATGGTGGCGATCAACGTCCTGCTCGAGCTCTTCAGCGCGGACGTGCGCTCGATTCCGCTTTCCTACGGCGCGCAGGCGCTCGAGCTGGGAGGGATACGCCTGCCCTATACGCGGATTGCGGTGTTCGTTCTGGCGGTCGCCTTGACTTACGCCCTGCAGCTCTTCATGAACCGCACGCGGATCGGGCATGCCATTCGCGCGAGCGCGCAGGACGCGCGCGCGGCCGCGACCCTCGGCATCGATCCGCGCGCGACCTACGCCATCGCCCTCGGCATCGGCGCGGGGATGGCAGGCGCCGCGGGAGCGCTCATGGCCATCCTCTACTCCTTCTCGCCGGTGGCGGGAGACAGCTTCACGTTGAAGGCCTTCGTCATCGTGGCGCTGGGCGGCCTGGGCAGCATTCCGGGCGCGATCGCGGCCGGGATCGGGCTCGGCGTGCTCGAAAACCTCGTGTCGGGCCTCGGCGCGCCGGGCTACCGGGACGCGGCGAGCTTCTTCGTGCTGGTGGCGCTGCTCGTGCTGCGGCCGCGCGGCCTTTTCGGCAATCGCTACCGCACCGATGCCAAGATTTAGCCGGCCGGCGCTGGTCCTGGTGCTGGCTGCACTGCTCGCCGCGCCGGTCCTGCTCAACATTTATTGGCTGCGCGTGCTCTCGAACGTCTTCATGTTCGCCGTGCTCGCGCAGGGCATCAACATCATGGCGGGCCACACCGGCTATCCGGCATTCGGCAACGTGGTGTTCTTCGGCCTGGGCGGCTACACCGCGGCCATCGCGATGGTGAAACTGAAGCTGTCGTTCGCCCTCGCGCTCCTCGCCGGCACCCTCGTCTGCCCGCTGCTCGTCCTGGCGATCGGGCTGCCGATCCTGAGACTGAAGGGCCACTACTTCGCGATCGCTACTCTGGGCCTGAACGAAGCGCTGCGCGAGGTGACCGCGAACGCGCGTTCGTTGACCGGCGGAGGCATGGGACTTTCCCTGCCGCTGCCGCCCGGCGAGCCTGCCGCGGCTGCGCATTTCTTTTACTACCTGCTGCTCGCCCTGATGCTCGGCGCCACCTGGCTCACCTGGGAATTCAGCCGCCGGCGCCTGGGCATCGGCTGTGCGGCCATCCGCGACAACGAGACGAAGGCCGAGGCGAGCGGCCTGCGTACGCTGCGCTACAAAGCGGCCGCGTGGATGCTGAGCGCCGCCATGACCGGCGCGGTCGGCGCGACCAACGCCTACTGGCTTACCTATATCGATCCGCCCGGCGTATTCGACATGACGATCGCGGTGAAGTCGTTCGTCATCTTCCTGCTCGGCGGCCCGGGCACGGTGCTTGGGCCCCTTTTCGCCGCGCTGGGAGTCGAGCTCCTCGCCACGTTCACCTGGGCGAAGCTGCTCAACTGGCACCTCGGCGCGATGGGGCTGCTCATCATGCTGGTCGTCCTGGCCTTCCCGCGCGGCCTGCGAGCATTTGCCGCAGCCGGCCGGGAAAAGACCTGAGCGCCTGCACGCCGACATGGCGCACCGCGCCGCGCACGCCGCGCCAGGTCCGGGCGTTGAAAGCGGCGAGGCCCACCCGAGCGCGTGCCTTCAGTGCCCACGAGTCGGCGAAGGCGTCGCTCACCGGCCCGAAGTCCAGCTCGGCAACGCGGTCGCCGTCGACCAGGCACAGGATCATGAGCTGGGTGAGCACATCGTCGATCGGGAACACGGCCTGAGCCTGGGCGCCCCAGATGCGCATGCAATAGCCCCGGCCATCGCTGATCACCCAAAGCTGCATGGCCACCGGCGCGCCGTCGAGGAAGAAGAGGCCCAGCCGCAGCGCGTCGGCGGCGCCGGCGACCGCCACCATGCCAGGGACATAGCGCGGCACCTCCTGGTCACCTTCCAGGCCGCAAGCGGCGATCACATCCAGGATGGCTTCCCGCGCTGCGGCGAGCTGCTCGGCGTCGCGCACGAGCACCATGTGGCCGCGGCCGCCTTGCAGCAAGAGCTGGGTATTGCGGTCCAGGCTTTCCCGCAGCGCGCGGGGACGCGCGCTCATCACTTCCTTGAAGGAGAGGCCCGCCGACGTCTCGTAGCGGTCCGCAGCGTAGACATAGGTCTGGACGGGGTGGCGGGAACGTCTCAGCTCCGCAAGCAGCGCCTGCCCGAACGCCGAATCCACGGCGAGGGGGCTCACTCGCACGACGTCGTAGCTCCGCGGGTGCGCCTTGAGAAACCCGACCAGCCAGCGCGCGAGATGCGCGGCGTCTCCACCGCCCTCGGCGGTCAACGGTTCGTAAGGCAGCTCCTCCTGCTGCAAGAGGTGCAGCACCCGGGCGTTCGGATGGACGGCGTAAAGCCGCGAATAAAGCGCCGGCAGCAGGGCGAGCGGCCGGCCCTCGGACTCTACCGCGAAGAGGCGCAGCCGATCCCCCGGGCGCAAGCCGTGGCGCTCGACGTTCTCCAGCCACGCCCGCGACCGGAAGAGGGACCGCTCGCTCGAAAACAGCGGGTCGAACGAGGCCGGCAGCGCCGCGTAGCTCTCGTAGGTGCGCACCTCTATGGGCATGAAGGCCGCGATAATATCGTCCGACGCCCTTGCTCCAGCGCCTTCGCACCTATTACGACATCGCGGTCGCGGACCTCCGCTACCAGGGACTGCAGGTGCTCTTTTGGCGCACGGTGGTCAAGCTGGCGTCGCCCTTCGTCAAGCTCGACCTGCAGATCCTGTTCGAGATGGACCTGCGAGAGCCGCTCGAGCCGCGCCCGGCGCGTATTCCCTGTGTCATCGAACCGGGTACGGAGGCCGACATCGAAGCGATTCTCGACGGCCAGATGCGGCTGCTCTCTCCGGTCGAGCTGCAGGAGCTGTCCGACGAGGAGGAGCTGCAGTACACGCATTTCGTGCGCGCGCGGGCAAAAGCACAAGAGGGCTTCCGGCACGCCATGCGCGCCGGCGAAGTGTGCTTCGTGGCGCGTGTCGAAGGAGAGGTGGCGCACAGCAACTGGATCCGCTTCCACGACTGCGGGCCGGTCGACAGCCGTCCGGTCGAGCTCGCGCCGGGCGAGGTGTACACCACCGACGGCTTCACCGACGAGCGATGGCGCGGCCAGCGGCTGCATGAAGCAGTGAACATCCACATGCTGCGCTATGCCCAGGCGCGTGGCTGCCACCGGGCATACACGATCACCGACCTCACGAAGGCCGGCTCTCGGCGCGGCGTACGACGCATCGGCTGGAAGGAGCGCGGCATCATCCTCTACGCGACGCCGCGCGGGCTGGGACGCACCTGGCTTTTCAGGCTGAGCGGAGACCTCGAGCCGATGTTCCGCTATGCGCGCGAGACGGCGACGGGTCCATAAGGGCCTGTCGAAGAATCTTACAGTCGCCGATACCGAGACCGCGCAACGCGGTTCGCTGCAGCGTAAGCGCCTCACGGATAAAGCGATTGCGCCCGTGGCGCGTTACTTGCTCGAACTTCGGAGTTCGACGCGTGCGGCGCGCCGGCAGGGAGGTGTAAGCTTTCGAACGATGAACGACAAGCGCGATCCGGCAGATCAGACGACGGAAGAGAAGCGGCTCGCGGCGAGGCGCAGGTTCCTGCGCGGCGGCGCGGGTGGCGCGGCGCTCGTCGTGACCATCGTGCACAAGCGAGCGTTCGCAATAACTTCGTCGACCAGCATCAAGAAGGGGGCGATCGCCTCGCAGTGCACCTCGCTCTTGGGCGTAGCGGACATGACGGGCCTCGACAAGAAGAAGGCGATCCAGCTCAGCCAGTTCGGCAACGCGCCGAAAAACGTTGTGTGCCGGCCGCGGCCCCCGACCAACAGTTGCGGCACGGAGTTGAACAAGAGCCAATACCGCGACGCGTCCGGCAACTTGGTGAACTACCTCGATCCAAAGCAGTTCAAGGACGGCTGCGGGCAGCTCGAGATCACCCTTCAGAAGTCGTACAACTACCGCCTGTACGAACAGGGATGGTGCCCGGTCACCTACGACAACGGGCAGCTCGGGTACAACGCTAGCGCGGTCTATTACGACTATCCCAAGGGCAGCAACGTTCTCCAGGCCTACAGCTGCCTGCTGCCGCCGTCCTAGCCGGAGCGAATGGCAGAGCCACGCTGGCGGCTCGCTGCCGACGAACTGCCGGTTCGCTCGTGGGGCGGCGACTACGTCGTCTATAACCCGCTCTCGGGCGACACGCACATCTTCGACCTCGTCGCCGGCGAGATTCTCCGCGCGCTCGAACGCGGCGCAGGCAGCGAGCCCGAGCTGCGACAGAGCGTGGCGGCGCTGCTCGAGGTGCCGGCCGACGCGGCGCTGGCGGCCGAGGTACGCCGGATAGTCGCGCAACTCGATGAATTGGGATTGATCGAGCCGGCGTGCTCGTAGGCGAGCTTTCACGCGCGGAGCTCGCGCACCGCCTTCGCGGCGACGGCGTGCATCTCTGCACCGGCGCCTTCACGACACACCTGGTGATCGAGCTGCCCGGCCTCGTCGAAGAGTTCGGCGAAATGTACGGCGGCTATCCGATCGAGGCTCCGCCGCAGATCGACGACTTCCGCGTCCGCGTCGCCGCGCCGTCGCTCCTTCGCCGCTACGTGCGTCCGCAGGCGCAGGTCTGGGTCGATGGCGCCTCGCTGATCGAGCCGCTCGCGCGGGAGCATGCGTACCCGGGGCTCGAGTCGTCGCTCAACCTTGGGGTCGCGACGCTCGACGTGGCGCCGCTGCTGCTGCATGCCGCCGTCCTCGAGCGCGACGGGCGTGCGCTCGTCATGCCGGCGCCCTCGGGCTCGGGCAAGAGCACGCTCTGCGCCGCGCTCGCCTGGCGGGGCTGGCGCCTGCTCTCCGACGAGATGGCGGTGTTCTCGTTCGAGTCGGGGCGGCTGCTGCCCAACCCTCGGCCGATTTCCCTCAAGAACGAGGCGCTGCGCACGATCTCGGATTTCGAGCCGCGCGCCCGCTTCAGCCGCCTCTACCGCGGCACCAACAAAGGCGATGTCGCCTACATGGCGCCACCCCCGAACGCGCTCGCGGGCTTGCACGAGGAGGCCGGGCCGGGGCAGGTCATCGCGCCCGTCTATCGCTCCGGCTCGCCTACCGTGCTTCGGCGGGTCGAGAAGGCGGCCGCGTTCCGCTGGCTCGTCGACAACTCGGTGAACTACGCGTCCCTGCTGCGCACGGGATACGATCTGCTCACGGGCTTCATCGAAGCGTGCGACCTCTACTCCCTCACCTACTCGAGCCTGAACGAGGCGATCGAGCTGATCGGCCGGCTGCACGAGCGGGAGGCCGCCACGGCCTGATCGAAGCGCTGCTCGATCCGCAGGGGACGCGCACCCTTTCCCCGCGCGGCTGGAACGAGCTGCTCCTCGAGGCGCGCGAGTACGGCCTCCTGGCAAGGCTCGCGGCGGCGCTCGAGGAATGCGGCGCCTTCGACGCCGCGCCGGCAAAAGCCCGCTCGCACATGCGGGCGGCGGCGATCGCCGCGCAGTCGAGCCAGACCGCCGTACGCTTCGAGCTGAACCGGATCCTGCGGGCCCTCGCCGGCCTCGACGTGCCGCTCGTGCTGCTCAAGGGCTCGGCGTACGTGGCGGCGGGTCTGCCGGCCGCGCGCGGTCGCTTCGTCGGCGACCTCGACCTCATGGTGCCGAGCGAGCGCATCGCGGAAGTCGAGCGCACGCTGGTCGAGCGCGGCTGGGCCCGGCCGGATCTCGACCCTTACGACGAGCACTATTACAGGGCCTGGACGCACGAGATACCGGCGCTCCAGCATCCCGAGCGCGATACGCCTGTCGACCTGCACCACACGATCGTGCAGCTCACGAGCCGTGTGCACCCCGATGCGCGAGCCCTCTTCCGCGATTCGGTGGCGCTGGACGGTGGGCGGCTGCGCGTGCTCGCGCCGGCCGACATGGTGCTGCACAGCGCGCTGCATCTCTTCAACGACGAGGTCGGCCTGCCGCTGCGCGACCTCTTCGACCAGCACGACCTCCTCGTGCATTTCGGCGCGCGCCCGCAGTTCTGGGACGAGCTCCACGCCCGGGCGCGCCTCCACGCCCTGGAGCGGCCGCTGTTCTACATGCTGCGCGAGCTGTCGCGCCGGCTCGGCACCCCGATTCCTCGAACGACCGAGCGTGCGGTGCGCGCCTTCGCTCCGCCTTCGCTGGTGCTTGCGGCGATGGACTGGCTCTTCGAGCGGCATCTCATCGTGCGCCGCGGAACCGCTTTCGCCCGCGCCCTTCTCCTCGCGCGCACGCACTGGCTGCGCATGCCGCCCGCGCTCCTCGCCCGTCATCTCGCCATCAAGACGGTGCGCCGCTTCCGGCAGTAGAAGAGAAAAGCGCGCGCAGGGCGTTCTTGTCGATCTTGTTGGTCGTGTTGCGCGGCAGCGCTTCCAGAAAGCGCACGTGGCGCGGCTTCTTGTAGCTCGCCAGGTTGCGACGGCAATGCCCGACCACCTGCCCGGCGCCGATGTCGCTGCCTGGTGCAGCGACCACGAACGCCGCTACCGCCTCGCCCCATTCTTCGTCGGGCACGCCGACCACGCCCACCTCCGTCACGCCGGGGAGCGACGCGATGACCTGTTCGACCTCGATTGGATAGATGCTCTCGGTGCCGCTCTTGATGAGGTCCTTCTTGCGCCCGGCGATGGTGAGGAATCCTTCCTCGTCGCGCCAGGCGAGGTCGCCGGTGTGCCACCAGCCGTTGCGCTGGCTCTCCGCCGTGAGATCGGCGCGGTTCCAATAGCCGCGGCAGACGAACGGGCTCCTCACCAGGATCTCGCCCACGTTCCCGGGTTCCAGCGGCCGGTCTTCGGCGTCGGCGATCCGGATCTCGACGCTGAAGGACTCCTTGCCCACCGAGCCGATCTTGCGCGCGCTCTCGGCCGGCTCGAGGAAGCAGGTGATAGGCCCGCCTTCGGTACTGCCGTAGTTGTTCACGAACCCGGCGCGCGGAAAGCGCTCGAGCACGCCGCGGATGACCGGCAGGGGCGCCGCCTCTCCGCCGGTGACGATCAGCCGCAGGCTGGAGATGTCGAAGCTCTCGATGTCCGTCTCGGCGAGCACGCGGCGGAGCATCGTGGGGTAGATCGGCATCACGGTCGCGCGCTCCTCGGCTACCGAAGCGAGGAGGCGCTGCGGGTCGAACCCGCCCGAGGCCCCGATCACCAGCCGCCCGCCGCGCAGGAGCAGCGGCATCGCGAGATCCATGAGCGGGCCGGCGTGGAAAAGCGGGCCGAAGACTACCGTGGTATCGCGCGGGGTAAGGCCGAAATCGATGATCTTCGCGGTCGACGAGGCGAGCGTCGTGGCATGCGTGTAGATCGCGCCCTTCGGCAGGCCGGTCGTGCCGGAGGAGTGCAGCAGTATCTGCACGGCGCCCGGCTGCACCACCGCCGACGGCTCGCTCGCGGCTTGCTTCTCCAGCCAGGCCTCGTAGGGATGGGAAGACCGGCCTTGCGGCGGCTGGTCGTCGATCCACAGCAGGTGGGCCGGAAAGGATTCTCTCTCGCGCAGCGTCGCGACGACCGAGCCGAACCCCTCGCCCGCGAGCAGCAGCTTCGGCGTGCAGGCATCGAGGAGCAGGCCGATCTCGCGCGCGACGAGGCGGAAGTTGACCGGCACGAAGACGGCGCCGATCTTGGCCGCGCCGAAAAGGCACTCGACGAACTGGTTGCAGTTGTGGAGCAGCGCGGCGACGCGCTCCCCCGGGCGCACGCCCATGGCGAGCAGGCCGTTGGCCAAACGGCAGGCGCGCTCGTTCAGCTCGCCGTAGCTATAGCGCCGCGCGCCGAAAACGACCGCCACATCCTCGGCGCGGCGCGCCGCGTTTATGGTGAGCAGATAGCCGAGCATGCAGGCCGCCGAGGATAGCAAACGGGACGCGCCGGCTCGCGCCGGCGCGGCGCTCCCAATGCTCGTTAGCTACTAGGAGCCATTGCAGCTGCGAAGAGCTCCCCCCTACACTCGCCGCACTGTCGCGAAATCTTACAACGCGGTAAGGCTGGTTGTTTTCCAACAAGTTTTCGGCTCTCGGGAGGGTTGCACGATGTCCGGATGCATCGTGAGGCGGGCCGTATTGGTCGCCGTGGGATTGCTGGTCCTTGTTACAGGCTGCTCCGGTACTTTTCCGCCAGCGCCTGACCGCGCGGCGACGCCACAGTACAACTATCTGATCGGCCCCCTCGACACGATCAACATCGTCGTGTGGCGCAATCCGGATCTGTCGATGAGCGTTCCGGTGCGCCCCGACGGCAAGGTCAGTGTGCCGCTGGTCGAGGATCTGCCCGTTCTCGGCAAGGACGCCACGCAACTCGCGCGGGATATCGAGAAGCGGCTCGCTCGATACATCCGCGATCCGGTCGTCACCGTCATCGTGACCGCCTTCAACGGCCCGTATAGCGAGCAGATCCGCGTCGTCGGCGAAGCGCAGAAGCCACAGGCGCTGGCCTACCGCCAGAAGATGACGCTGCTCGACGTGATGATCGCCGTCGGCGGCCTCACCGACTTCGCGGACGGCAACAACGCCTCGATCCTCAGGCTCGAGAAGGACGGCAGCAAGCAGTATCACGTGCGGCTGAAGGACCTCGTGCGCCGCGGCGACGTGTCTGCCAACGTCGAGGTAAAGCCGGGCGACGTGCTGATCATTCCGCAGAGCTGGTTCTGAGGCGCGCTTCGTGAACGGAATCGTGCCCCAAGTGCGGGAAATCCTGCGCGGCATGTGGCAAGGCCGCTGGGTCGGCCTCGCCGTCGCGTGGCTCGCCGGCATCGGTGGCGCTACCTACGTTTTCCTCACGCC
>DASQYN010000063.1:0-5621 GCA_035639215.1 Burkholderiales bacterium | reverse complement strand
CTCGGCGGCTGGGTGTTTACCCGGCTCCCGGCGGAGCTGGTGCAGATCGCGATCGGGCTCTTCCTGGTCAGCACCGCATGGCAGTTCCGCTGGGGCGAGCGGCCGCGCTCCTTCCGCATGCGCCTGCCCGCGTTCGTCCCGGTGTCGTTCGCCTCCGGGATGACTTCCGCCGTCGTCGGGGCGAGCGGCGTGCTGACCAACCCCTTCTACCTCAACTACGGAATGCTGAAGGAGCGCATGATCGCCACCCGGGCGGTGAACTCGCTCGTCATCCAGCTCGCGAAGATCGCCACCTATGCCGCCTTCGGCGCGATGAGCGCCGAGCTCGCGTGGCGAGGCGCGGCGGCAGGGACCGGAGCGGTGCTCGCGATCTGGGTCACGCG
This sequence comes from Burkholderiales bacterium, assembly GCA_035639215.1. Classification (GTDB taxonomy): domain Bacteria; phylum Pseudomonadota; class Gammaproteobacteria; order Burkholderiales; family SG8-39; genus SCGC-AG-212-J23. The sequence goes on along the minus strand of DASQYN010000063.1, from coordinate 5,238 downwards.
ACCCTGGCTGCGGCGGCTAAGCTCGCGGCGCTTCCGCCAGCTCGCCGTCGCCGTGATGGTGGTCAGCGGGCTGCTGCTCCTCTGGCAGCGGCTCGCCAACTTCTGGTGACGTCTACGCGCCGGCGAGCCGTGCCGCCCTGACGCGCGCTTCGAGGAGTTCCACTTCCATCCGGGTGTCTTCGCCCGCGAGCTCGTCGTCGAGCAGCTCGCCGCGCTCGAACGCATCGAGGCTTTCCAGTTCTCTCACCAGCGCCGCTTCGCGATCCATGGTTGCGCCCCTTTCGCTGCCACCCTAAGAGCAAACGCATTCGCAGGGGCTTAAAGTCTGTTCAGGAAAGATGCGAATCTGTACGGCGGACGCGGCTTCTTCTTGCCGCACTGCGCCATAAGGGCGCTCCGGTCAGCCTTTTATGCAGATGAGCGGCTCGAGTCGCGCCACCTTGCGCGCGAGGCCAGCCGCGTCGGCCACGTCGACCACCGCCGAGACGTCCTTATAGGCGTCCGGCGCTTCTTCGGCTACGCCGCGCATCGACGGGCTTTTGACGATGATGCCGCGGCCGGCCAGGTCTTTCACGACTTCGCTCCCATTGAAGGCACGTAGTGCGTTGTGGCGGCTCATCGCGCGGCCCGCGCCATGGCAGGCCGAGCTGAAGGCGAGCGTCTCCGACTCGCGAGTGCCGGCGAGCACGTAGGAGCCGGTGCCCATCGAGCCGCCGATCAGCACCGGCTGCCCGGCCTCGCGCAGCGCGGGCGGAAGCTCGGGATGGCCGGGCCCGAAAGCGCGCGTTGCCCCCTTCCGATGCACGAAGAGCGATTTGCCTTTATGAACCTCGACCTTGCAGGTGTTGTGCGAGACGTCGTAGAGGAGCGGCAATCTTGCCTGCGGCAGCATGGCCTGAAAGCTCTCGCGCACGAGGTGCGTGAGGATCTGCCGGTTGGCGAGCGCGCAGTTGATCGCCGCGCGCATGGCGCCGAGGTACTCCTGCCCGACTTCCGATTTGATCGGCGCGCAGGCGAGCTCGCGGTCGGGAAGCGGGATGCCGTGCTGCACCGCGCTTATCGCCATGCGCTTCAGGAACTCGGTGCCGATCTGGTGGCCGAGGCCGCGCGAGCCGCAGTGGATCATGACGACGATATCGCCTTGCGCGATTCCAAAAGCCTTGGCGAGCGTCGCGTCGAATATTGCGGTCGCTTCCTGCACTTCCAGATAATGATTACCGCTGCCGAGCGTGCCCATCTCGTCGCGCTGGCGCTTCTTCGCCTGCGCCGAGACGCTGCCCGGCTTCGCATGCTTCATCTGGCCGCCTTCTTCGATTCTCTCGAGGTCGGCGTGCTCGCCCCAGCCGCGCGCGACCGCCCAGCGCGCGCCGCCGGCGAGCATCGCGTCCATTTCTTCCTCGCCCAGGCGGATCGTCCCGGTGCTGCCGAGGCCGGCCGGAATGGCGCGCGAGAGCTCGTGCGCGAGCGACTTGTGCACGGCGAGGATGTCGTCGCGATGCAGCCCCGTATGCAGGCAGCGCACGCCGCAGGAGATGTCGAAGCCGACGCCGCCCGCCGAGACGACGCCGCCCTCCTCCGGATCGAACGCGGCGACCCCGCCGATCGGGAAGCCGTAGCCCCAGTGCGCGTCGGGCATGGCGTACGACGCTTCGACGATGCCGGGCAGGGTCGCCACGTTCACCGCCTGCTCGTAGACCTTCGCATCCATCTCGCGAATCAGCGCTTCGCTCGCGAAGATGACCGCGGGGACGCGCATCGCGCCTCGCGGCGGAACTTCCCACGCGCTCGGCGAGCGCCGCTTCAACAGCGCAAGATCCATCAGACGTCGACGACGGTCTGCGCGACCCAGCCTTCGCCGTGCCGCGCCACGCGCAGCGTGGTGTATGTGGCGCCTTTGACCTCCACCGCCGGGTGGTGGCGCTCGACGTCGATCGGCTCGCCCCACGCGCTGGCGCGCAGGCGCGTGCCGTCGAGCTTCACCGCGAAGCGGCTGAAGAGCAGCTTGCGCGTCGCCATCTGGTAGACGAGCGCATTGAGCCACTCGGCAAGCAGCAGATCGTCGTCGGGCGCCTCGCACTCGAGCGTAATCACCTCGAACTGCCCCACCGTGCGCAGGTCGGCGACGGCTGCCGTCAGCGCGAGGCCGGCCTGCTCGAAAGCCTCGGCCTTGGTGGCGCCGAAGCCGCGCACGCCGATGTCGGCGCCGTGCTCGTAGTGCTCCCAGCGCGTCGTGCGCGGCGCGCGCTCGGCGTAGCCGTTCATGCCGCCTTTGCCAGGACCTTCTGGATCTGGCCGAGCAGCTCCGGAGCGGCGAACGTGCCGGGCACGCCGCCGGCGAGGATCGTGGCGATGCGCACCTGAGTGTCGCGCACATTGGCGGCGAGCGCGCCCCAGTAGGCGAAGACCTTGCCGGCATTGCCGGTCAGTAAGCGCGACTGCACCTCGACCAGCTCGGGCAGCGTCTTTGCCGCGTCGAGCGATTGGCGCGTGGCCTCTAGCGCGGCATGGGCATCCACGGCCGCGGCAAGCTGGATCTCGCGCGCCTTTTCCGCGGCCTCGACGATGGCCTCGGCGACGCCAAGGGCGGCATCGAGCTGGCGCTTGTAGGCGGTGAAAGCAGCGTCGGTGGGAAAAAGCGTGGGCATGTCCATGGAGGCCTCCTGAAGTGACGACGCCAGATTAGCGCCCGGCGCGCGCGGCCAGTTGACGTAAGTCAATCCGGGCCCGGGCACATGCTCCTAGAGTGGCACCCGGACAAAGACCAAGGAGCAAAGAATGGCCTACAAGCGGATCCTCGTGCCGGTGGACGGCAGCCCGACCTCGAACGCCGGCCTGCGCGAAGCGATCGACATAGCGAAGGGACAGGGCGCGAGCCTGCAACTGGTGCATGTCGTCGACTATCACTACCTCGTGATGACCGGCCTCGAGGCCGGCGCCTACATCGACGACCTGATGACCAGCCTCACCCAGTCGGGGAAGCGCATCCTCAAGCGCGCCGAGGAGCGGGCGCGCAAGAGCGGCCTTTCCGTGACGAGCGTGCTGCTCGAGTCGCCCGCCGGCCCGGCGGCCGACGCGATCGTGCGTCAGGCGAAGAAGGGGAAGGCCGACCTGATCGTCATCGGCACGCACGGCCGGCGCGGCGTGCGGCGCATGCTCATGGGCAGCGACGCCGAGCAGATCGTGCGCAATTCGCCGGTGCCGGTGATGCTGGTGCGCTCGCCGGGGCGCTAGCTTCCTTTCGCCCGCTGTCCCGTCCGAGCCTCGCGCGCAATCGCAGCTCCAGGCGATCGAGAAAGCGCGCGAAGGCGAGCGACTCCGTCGCGATCAGCCCGGCGCCGAGGAGCGCGGCGAGGAGGCCGGGGCCCGGCGTGGCGACGAGCACCGCGCCAAGCAGAATCAGCAGTCCCCCGCCCGTTATGGTCAGCGCCTTACGCACGCCGTCGCGGCGCCGCCGCACGCGGTGCAGCGCGCTGAAGCGCCGGCCCGGCGTGCCGCGCAGCAGGTCCTTCGGTCCCATCGGCGGATCAGTGCGCCATCAGCACCGGCACGGTCATCGCCTCGAGCAGGCTGCGCGTCGCGCCGCCGAGCACCAGCTCGCGCGCACGCGAGTGGCCATAGGCGCCCATGACGATCAGATCCGCGTCGGTGTCCGCGGCGCGGGAGAGAATTTGTGAGCCGACGTCGATACCGGCCTGCTGGCGCGCCACGCTCACCTTGACACCGTGCCGCGCCAGGTAGAGCGCGATGTCGGCGCCCGGCTCGGCGCCATGGTCGGCGCCCGAGCGCTCGGGCTCGAAGGCAACCACCTCGACCGACTTCGCGCGCTGCAGGAGCGGCAGCGCGTCGGTAACGGCGCGCGCGGCCTCGGCGCTCGCGTTCCAGGCGACGAGCACGCGCGAGCCGACGGCGGCGAAGTGCCCGGCATAGGGAACGACGAGCACGGGGCGGCCGGCGGTGAGCACGAGATCCTCGGCGAAGGCGCCCGGCATGCGGTCCTCGTCGGCGCGGTCGGGGTCGCGCTGGCCGATGACCAGCAGATCGGCATAGCGCGCGTTCACCCGCGTCGCTCCCACGGCCCCCCGGCCGCTGCGGCGCCACTCGGTCTTGTGCACGCCGGCGCGCTTCGCGGCGGCCTCGAAGTCGCGCTTGGCGGCAGCCGCCGCTTCGTCGCGCCAGCGTTGCTCGGCATCGATGAGCGCTCCGGCGTTGCCGCCGAGCGCAAAGGGCACCACGAATTCGGCGACAGCGAAGAGCCCGACCAGATGCGCCTCGAAAGCCACGGCGAGGCTGCAGGCGATATCGAGCCGCTCGCGCCGGCGCGCATCGGCGCCCGCGTGCACCACGATCGTCTTGTAGCTCATGAGAAGGAAGCTTCCTTTCACCTGCCATGCTAGGAGGGGCGGAAGGCGGCGCTATTGACGAAGGTCAATCGCGGGTCGCCGCTGCGCGTTACGGTGGCGGCCATGGCGCGCAACAAGACCTACGTGGAGGCGGACCGCGACATCGACTTCCTTCAGCATGACGACACGCGGGGCATCCGCCTGGAGCTCGAATACCTCAAGGCCGAGCGCCTTCTTCGGGCGCACGGGGTGCGCCATACCATCCTCGTGCTCGGCAGCACCCGTGCCCGTGCGAGCGACACCGGTCTCGGGAAGTACTACGCGGCGGCACGCGAGCTGGGCCGCCTCGTCGGGCGCGCCGGCAAGCCGCACGGCGGCGCCCTCATGACGGGCGGCGGCCCCGGGCTCATGGCGGCAGCCAACCGCGGCGCCCTCGAAGCCGGCGCGGTGTCGATCGGCCTCAATATCAGCCTGCCGCGCCGGCAGCGGCCAAACCGCTACCTGACGCCACAGCTCTGCCTCAACTTCCGCTATTTCGCGCTGCGCAAGCTGCACTTCCTCCTGCGTGCGCGCGCGCTCGTCGCCTTCCCGGGCGGCTTCGGCACTTTCGACGAGCTCTTCGAGACCCTGACGCTCGTGCAGACGCGCAAGATCCGGCCGATGCCGATCGTGCTCGCCGGCGAGGCCTACTGGCGACGCGCGGTCGACATGGACTTTCTCGTCGCCCAGCGCGTCATCGCGCCAGGCGACCGCCGGCTCTTCGCCTACGCGGACACGGCGCGCGAGATCTGGGCGTCGCTCGAGCGCTGGTATCGGCGGCTCGGCGAGCCGGTCTTCCCGGCCGATCAGGCGACGCGGCGCTCCGGGGAGTGAAGCGCCGCGCGGTGGCGGGCTTCGC
>DASQYN010000062.1:0-12237 GCA_035639215.1 Burkholderiales bacterium | reverse complement strand
AACATCAATATCCAGGTCCACCCCGGCTACGAGCACGTCGTGACGATCACGCCCACGGCGGCCGGAACCTACGGGATCGTGTGCAACGAGTACTGCGGCATCGGCCATCACACGATGGCGAGCCGCCTCTACGTGGTGAAGTGAGGAGAGCCCGATGGCCGTGAACCGCAACTTCCGCACCGACCCCGCCACGGGCCTCGTCTACCACGAGCCGGCGGAGATGCTGATGAAGGCGAACGCCGTGGCGGGCGTGGTGTGCCTGCTGCTGGGCGGCATCCTCGCGCTCCTCGTGACGCTCACGCGCTGGCCGGCGGTGCACCTGCTCCCCGCCGACTGGTTCTACCTCGTGCTCACCGCCCACGGCGTGAACATGCTGGTCTTCTGGATCATCTTCTTCGAGATCGCGGTGCTGTACTTCGCGGGCTCCACGCTCCTCAAGTGCCGGCTCGCCACGCCGCGCATGGCGTGGGCGGGCTTCGTGCTGATGGTCGCCGGCGCGATCATGAACAACGTGGCCGTCTTCCGCGGCAGCTCCAGCGTGATGTTCACCTCGTACGTGCCGATGGGCGCGCACTGGTCGTTCTACCTGGGCCTCATCCTCTTCGCCGTGGGCGCGCTCATCGGCTGATTCGTGTTCCTCGGCACGCTCGCCGTGGGCAAGGCCGAGAAGACGTACAACGGCTCGATTCCGCTCGTGACGTTCGGCGCGTTGACCGCCTGCATCATCGCGGTCTTCACCATCGCCTCCGGCGCGATCATCCTCATCCCGACGTTCCTGTGGTCGGTGGGCCTCATCAGCCACATCGATTCGCTCATGTACCGGACGGTCTGGTGGGCGTTCGGCCACTCGTCGCAGCAGATCAACGTCTCGGCGCACGTCGCGGTGTGGTACGCGATCGCGGCGATCGTGTTCGGCGCGAAGCCGCTTTCGGAGCGCGTCTCGCGCGGCGCCTTCCTCCTCTACATCTTCTTCCTGCAGCTCGCTTCCGCGCACCACCTGCTCGCCGATCCCGGGCTCACCTCGAACTGGAAGATCTTCAACACCAGCTACGCGATGTACCTCGCGGTGCTCGCTTCCATGGTGCACGGCCTCACGGTGCCCGGCGCGATCGAGGTGTCGCAGCGCGAGAAGGGCTACAACCGCGGGCTCTTCGAGTGGCTGAGGAAGGCGCCGTGGGGCAACCCGGTGTTTTCCGGCATGTTCATCTCGCTCATCGGCTTCGGCTTCCTCGGCGGCATCTCGGGCGTGATGATGGGCACCGAGCAGCTGAACCTCATCATCCACAACACCATCTACGTGCCGGGGCATTTCCACGCCACGGTGGTGGTCGGCACCACGCTCGCCTTCATGGGACTCACCTACTTCCTGATCCCGGTGCTGTTCCGCCGCGAGCTCGCCTTTCCCACGATGGCGAAGTACCAGCCCTACGTGTTCGGGCTCGGCATGAGCGCGGTGGCGCTGTTCCTCATGGGCGCGGGCACGCTCGGCGTGCCGCGCCGGCACTGGGACATCAGCTTTGCCGGCAACGCCTTCCCGTACGAGTTCCCCGGTGCGGCCTGGCTCATGATGGCGCTCGCCGGGCTGTTCGGCCTCGTCGCCATCGTCGGCGGCGGCATGTACCTGCTGATCACCGTCTACTCGGTGTTCCTCGGCAAGAAGATCGCGACGCCCGACTTCAAGCACGTGCGCGCGAAGGACGGCATCGCGGCCGCCCCGAGACCGGTGAGCGTCGCCATCACGGGCCACGGCACGATCGGCGCGGGCGGCCTGGTCGCCCCGGGGACCTTCGCCCTGGCGATGGTGTTCCTGGTCTCCTTCGTCCTCTACTACTTCATCAACTGGAAATACCTGGCGACGGTCTGGCCGCTGAAGTGACGCTCTGGCCACTAAAGTGACGCGGACGTGAAGGCGATCCTCAACCTCTTCAAGCTGCGCATCGGCGTCGCTATCGCGCTCGCCGCGGCGGCCGGCATCGCCGTTCAAGAGGGCACCTCCCTCGGGGGACCCGGCACGCTGGTGCTGGTGATGGCGGTGCTGGTCGCCTCGGCGGCCGCGGGGGCGTTCAACCAATACGTCGAGGTGGATCTCGACCGACGCATGGCGCGCACGCAGGGCCGGCCATTCGTCACCGGCGTGCTCGAGCACCGGCCGGCCTGGCTGTGGCTGATCGGCGCGATGATCCTCGCCTCGGTCCTTGCAGCGAGCCTCTCGAGCAATTGGATCGCCGGCCTGTACGTATTCCTCGGCGCCTTCACCTACGGCGTCGTGTACACCGTATGGCTCAAGCGCCGCACCTGGTGGAACATCGTGGTGGGCGGCCTGGCGGGCAGCTTTGCCGTCCTCGCCGGCGCCGCGGCCGTGTCGCCTTCGCTCGGACCCGACGCGCTCGCGCTCGCGCTCGTGCTCTTCCTCTGGACGCCGCCGCACTTCTGGAGCCTGGCGATCGCCTGCAAACGCGACTACGAGCGCGCCGGCGTGCCGATGCTTCCGGTCGTGGTCGGCGACGCGCGCGCGGCGCGCGCCATCCTCGCCAGCGCCGCACTGCTCGTCACCGCCTCGATCGTGCCCTTCTTCTTCGACCGCGGCGTCGTCTATCTCCTCGCCGCCTGCGCCGGCGGCGCGTACTTCCTCGCGAAGTGCCTCGCCCTTGTGCGCCGCCCGATGCGCATGCCGGCACGCGCCGCCTTCCTCGCCTCGCTCGTGCAGCTCTGCGCCGTGCTTTTCGGAGCGATGCTGGATGTGGCGATCTCTTAGCCTTCTGCTGCTCCTTCTCCCGCTCGCCGCGCAGGCGTTCGATGAAAAGGCAGCGCTGAAGGAGAGCCAGGCGGCCATCGGCCGCGCGCTTGGCGATTACGCCTTCCGGGACTCCGAGAACCGCGAAATCCGCCTGAGCGATCTGCGCGGCAAGCCCCTCGTCGTCAACTTCGTCTACACCGGCTGCATCCAGGTATGCCCTGCCGCCACGCAGTTCCTCGCCGGCGCAGTGAAGGACGCCGAGCGCTCGCTCGGACCGGGAACGTTTCGCGTCGCGACCATCGGCTTCAACGTGCCATTCGATTCGCCGCCGGCGATGAAGAGCTTTGCCGCCAAGTTCGGCCTCGCCTCCTCGCGCGACTGGCTCTTCCTCACTCCCGAGCGCGAAGCGCGCGAGCGGCTGCTCGCGGATTTCGGCTTCCGCGCCGAGCCGACCGCCGCCGGGTTCGACCATCTGCTGCAGGTGAGCATCGTCGACGCGCAGGGACGCCTCTACCGCCAGGTCTACGGCGACGAATTCGCTTCGCCGCTCTTCGTCGGCCCGCTGCTCGAGCTCGTCAAGAACGCGCCGACAGAGCAATCCACGCTCGCCGCCGCCTGGGACAAGCTGCGCATCCTCTGCACTGTCTACGACCCCTCGGCGGGCCGCTATCGCGTGAGCTACGCGGTGCTGATCGAGATCCTGGTCGGCGCGAGCGTCATGCTCGCCGGCAGCGCTTTCTTGCTGCTCGAATGGCGGCGCCGCCAGCGCGTGCGTAGTTGATTCACATCAAATTGGCAGCCGCAGCTCGGCCCTAGCATCCTGTAGTGCTAAGACGCATCCAGGCAGTGCTGCAATGGTGCTTTCTCCGCGTCGAGGGACTGTTCAACCTGGCGTTCGGCGAGAAGCTCAATCCGCTCTACTACATCGGGCCGATCTCCTACTACCTGATGTGGGTCATCGTCGCGAGCGGGCTCTATCTCTACGCCTTCTTCGAGACCAGCGTCACGGGCGCGTACGGCTCGGTGGAAGCGCTGACCCACGCGCAGCCGTACGCAGGCGGAGTACTCCGCTCAGTGCATCGCTACGCCTCCGACGGCGTGGTGCTGACCATGCTCCTGCACATGGCGCGGCACTGGGCGTTCGATCGCTACCGCGGCTTCCGCTGGTTCTCCTGGGTGAGCGGCCTGGTGCTGCTGTGGCTCGTCTACACGGCCGGCATCAACGGCTACATGCTGCCGTGGGACCGGCTCGCGAAGTTCGTGACGGTCGCCACCGCGGAGTGGTTCGACTGGCTGCCCGTCTTCAACGGCACGCTGGTGCGCAACTTCATCTTCGAGGAGAACGTCAACGACCGGCTGTTCTCGCTGCTTTCCTTCATCCACATCGGCGTGCCGCTCGCGGTGCTCGCGCTGCTCTGGATCCACACGCAGCGCGTGCCGCAGGCGCGCACCACGCCGCCGCTTCCCATCGCCGTAACGCTCACCATAGCGCTGATCGTGCTGTCGCTCGCCAAGCCGGCCGTGAGCCAGAACGACATGCAAAGCGCCGGGGCGATCGGCTTCGACTGGTTCTATCTGCCGGTGTATGCGCTGCTTTACCGCTGGACGCCGGGCGAGGTGTGGCTGCTGGTTGGCGGCGCGACGGCGCTCTTCTTCCTCCTGCCCTGGCTGCCGCCGAAGAAGCGCGGCCGCGAGCACTACATGCTCGTGCGCCCCGACAACCGCATCGTCGCTGTGCGCGAGGGCGAAACGCTGCTCGACGCCGGGCTGCGCGAGGGCGTCGCGCTGCCGTTCGAATGCCGCAACGGCGGCTGCGGCCAGTGCAAGGCGACGCTCGCGAGCGGCATGGTGGACTACGGCGCCTACCAGAGCGACGTGCTCACCGACGCCGAGCGCGCCGCGGGCAAGGTGCTCACCTGCTCGTGCACGCCGACGAGCGACATCGAGCTCGAGTACGTGCCGGCGAAGGCGCCGACGCAATTTCCGGTCCGCGAGCGCAGCGCGACCGTGGAATCGCTGCAGCCGCTCGCGCCCGACGTCATGCGCGTGATGCTGAAGCTGGAGGACGGGCCGATCGAGTTCTACGCCGGCCAGTACATCAACGTGATCCTGGAGGACGGCGCGAAGCGCAGCTTCTCCTTTGCCACGGCACCGCAGGTCCATGACCGTATCGAGCTCCACATCCGCCTGATCCCGGGCGGACGCTTCACCACCCACGTGTTCGAGAAGCTGAGGCCGGGCGATCGCCTACGCTTCGAAGGCCCGCTCGGCGCGTTCTTCCTGCGCGAGAACACCGACAAGCCGATGATCTTCGTCGCCGGCTCGACCGGCTTCGCGCCGGTGAAGAGCATGCTCGAGTATGCGTTCAGCCGCGGCATGAAGCGCCCGCTCTTCCTCTATTGGGGGGTGCGGCGGCCGCAGGATCTCTATCTTGCGTCGCTGCCCGAGCAGTGGGCGAATGAGCACGCCAACTTCAGATTCGTGCCGGTCGTTTCCGAGCCGCGGCCGGCGGATGACTGGCAAGGCCGCACCGGGCTCGTGCACGAGGCGATCCTCGCCGACTTCCCGAGCCTCGCCGGCTACCAGGTCTACGCCTGCGGCTCGGTCGGCATGGTCGAGGCGGCTCATCCGGCGTTCCGCGCGCGCGGCCTGGACCAAGACGACTGCTTCTCGGATGTCTTCCGTCTCGCGCCGCGGGTCGCCGCCGCGCCCATGCCCGAGATGGCGAGACTCGGAGGCACGGCATGAAGCAAGCGCTCCGCATCGTCGCGCAGTTGGCGCTCTACGTGCCGCTCATGGCGATCATCGGCTATTTCTCCACTGCGCCGCGCTTTTCCGCGATCGGCGCGGACGAAGCGCTGGTGCGCGTGTCCTTTATCCATGCCGCCCAGAGAAAGCACGAGTGCCGGCAACGCAGCGCCGAAGAGCTCGCCAAGCTCGCGCCCAACATGCGGGCCGCGCTCGACTGCCCCCGCGAGCGTGCCGACCTGCTGGTCGAGCTCGAGCTCGACGGCGCCACGGTACTGCGCCGCGAGGTGAAGCCGGCGGGTTTGCAGCGCGACGGCAACGCGGTCGTCTACCAGCGCCTTGCCGTGCCCGCCGGGCGGCATCGCATCGTCGCGCGCCTGCGCGACCGCGCCGAGGGCGACTTCAACTACGTGAAGGAGCAGACCGTCGAGCTCGCCGCGGGCCACGCGCTGCTCATCGACTTCAATGCCGCGCAGGGTGGTTTCCTCTTCAAGTCTTGAACCTCTCCGCCATCTCGGCGCGCTCGCCTACCTGCTTTTCTGGTTCCTCGCGGCGAGCGGGATCTATCTGTATATCCGCTTCGACACCGAGCTTGCCGGCGCCTACGCCTCGATCGCCGAGCTCGAATGGTGGTTCGGGGGCGTTCTGCGCAGTGTCCACCGTTATGCCGCGGATGCCTTCGTGGTCGTAACGCTCGCGCACCTCGTGAACGAGCTTGCGCGCGGCCGCTTCCGCGGCTTTCGCGCCTTCACCTGGATCTCGGGCGTGCCGCTCCTGTGGCTGCTCTACGCCTCGGGCATCGTCGGCTACTGGCTCGTCTGGGACGTTCGCTCCCAGTTCTCCTTCGTCTCGACGCTCGAGTGGCTCGGCCAGGGCGCGGCGAGCGCGGGCGCACCGCTCGATCGCCTGTTCTCGCTCTTCGTCTTTCTGCACATCGGCCTGCCGCTCGCGCTCCTCGCCGGCATGTGGGTGCACGTACAGCGGCTCGGCGAGCCGAAGACCGTGCCGCCGCGCGCCTTGGCCTGGGGACTGGCCGGCGCGCTCCTTCTTCTCGCCGCGCTGCGACCGGCGGCCTCCGAGGCGCCTTGGGATGTGGCGAGCGTCCCGCAGGCGCTCGCGATCGACTGGCACTACCATTTCTTCCACCCGCTGATGTACGCCACCTCGCCTTCCGCGTTATGGCTCCTGGTGGGCGCAGCTTCGGCGCTGCTTCTCGTCCTTCCCTACGCCGGCAAGCGGCGAAGGCTGGTGGCTGCCAGGGTCGATCCGGCGAACTGCAACGGCTGCGGGCGCTGCGTGGCCGATTGCCCTTACGAAGCGATCCTTCTCTCGGATGCGAAAAAGGCGATCGTTTCTGCCGAGCGCTGCGCGGCCTGCGGCATCTGCGCAGGCGCCTGTCCCTCGTCGACCCCGTTCCGCAAGGGCGGCGTGCTGGTCTCCGGCATCGACCTGCCCGATCTCACGGTGAATTCGCTGCGCGAGCGAATGCGTGCCGCGCTCGCGAACGGGCCGAGGGAGATCGTCTTCCGCTGCGAGCGCTCGCGGGGTGAAGAGCCGCTGTCACCCTACATCGGCGTGCGCTGCCTCGCGATGCTACCGCCGGCGTTCGTCGAATACGCGCTGCGCAACGGCGCGCGCAAGGTGCGAGCGCTCGGCTGCGAGCCGGAATGCGCGTTCCGGCTCGGCATGGAGCTCTGCGACGCGCGCTTCGCCGGATCGCGCGAGCCGCACCTGCGGCGCACGGTGCGCGCCGAAAGGAAGAATCATGAATACTCGTTCGCTCTCCGCTAAGCCGCCAGCCGTCAGGGACCTCTTCTGGCCGGGCGAGGCACTGCCCGTCGAAGAAAGATTCTCAAGCCCCTTTTCCGCCCACTACGCGCTGCCCGTGCCGGCCGACGCGCGCCGCACGCTCGCTGCGGCCTGGCTGTGGCTCGCGCTCGCGGCGCTGCTCGCCTCGGGCGTATTCGCCATCCTGCTCGTGCTTTCGCGTACGCCCTACTTCAAGGATGTGTTTCCGCTGGTCGACTTCTTCCGGGTGGCGCTCGTGGTGCACGTCGACCTCTCCGTTCTCGTATGGTTCGCCGCCTGCGCCGGGCTGGTCTGGACCCTGAACGGCGCGCCGCGCCTGCTCTGGCTCGGCTGGGCCGGCTTCGGCGCGGCTGCGGCCGGCACGGCCGCCATGAGCGCCGCGCCGTTCCTCGATTTCTCGGTGCCGCTGATGAGCAACTACATCCCGGTGCTCGATAACGCGCTCTTCCTGCGCGGGCTCGTGGTTTTCGCGCTTGGCGCCGGCGCGGTCGTGCTGCGCGCGCTCATCGTCGCGCCGCGCATCGGCACGCGCCTGGACGGCCCGGCGGCGCTGCGTTTCGGCTTGAACGCCGCGGCGGTCGCCGCCGCCGTCGCGCTGCTTGCCTTCGCCTGGTCGTACGCAGCGCTACCCGCCGGCATCGAGCGCAAGGGCTATTTCGAGGTGCTGTTCTGGGGCGGCGGCCATGTGCTGCAGTTCGTCTGGACGCTGCTCATGTTCGTCGCCTGGCTGTGGCTCGCCGAGGCGATCGGCGCGCGCAATCCTCTCTCGCCGCGCATCGCGGTGCTGCTCTTCGGCATCGCGCTCGCCTCGGTGTTCGCCACGCCGCTCATCTATCTCGCCTACGACGTCGTCTCGGTCCAGCACTATCGCATGCAGACCTGGCTGATGCGCGTCGGCGGCGGCCTAGCCATCGTGCCGTTCGCCGCCGCGACGGCTTTCGCCATCCTCGGATCCAGAGCGCGCGACGAGGCCGATCGGCCCTTGCGCGCGGCGCTGCTATGGTCGCTCCTACTCTTCGGCGCGGGCGGCCTGATCGGCGTCGCGATCCAGGGCTCGAACGTGAAGATCCCGGCGCACTACCACGGCTCGATCGTCGGCGTGACGCTCGCGCTGATGGGACTCGTCTATCACCTGCTGCCGCAGATGGGCTGCGCGCGCCCGCAAGGGCGCGTCGCCCGGCTGCAGCCGGCGCTGTACGGCGGCGGCCAGCTCATGCATGTCGCCGGCCTCGTCTGGTCGGGCGGCTACGGCGTGCAGCGCAAGGTCGCCGGCGCCGAGCAAGTGCTGCACGGCGCCAAGCAGATCGCGGCGATGGGGCTGATGGGTCTGGGCGGCCTGCTCGCCGTGGCCGGGGGGATGCTGTTTCTCGTCATCGTACTTCGCTCGGCGTGGACCTCGTCTACTTCACGCTCGTAGCGATCGGGCTCTATTTCGGCGCCGACTGGCTGCTGCAGCGCCTCGAGCGCTCGCGAGGCAGGCGCTTCGAGCACCGTCAGGTCGTGTTCTTCCTCATCATCCTGCCGCTCGCGCTCGCGAGCTTCTGGCTCCTCCGGGCGCTTTCCGGCCGGCCGTAGTGCAAAACGCGACCTCGGAAGCGGACTCGTCCTAGTCCACGATGCGATTGCGCCGATACACTCGGGCCGCCCGACCGATCACCATGGCGGCGTAGTTCGACGCAAAACCGATTGGCCATGACTCCCGCACCGGAATTTCTCGACGTTCTCGATTCGGTCGAAGAAAAATACTTCGATACTCCGCAATGCCGCACGCTTCGCCGCGCGGCCGACGATTACGGCGGCATCGATCGGCTCGCGCAGTTCATGGGCTCCGATGCGTCGAACGTCGAGCATTGGTACGCCGGACTGGAGCTTCCGCCAACGGCGATCTACCTGACTGCGCTAGATATCGTCTCGCAAGGCCCATTGCGCGATATCCGCGTGAGGGTCCTTCCGTAAGGGATTACCTGCAAGCGGCCGGGGAAACGCAACGCCCGGTGAGGCCGGGAAAAAACACGGCGCGGCGCCGTTTTCGCGGCGCCGCGCCGGGTCGCTTCTCCTACCTGCCCTGCTATCCCTCGGGCCGGTGCCGGTCAGCGAATCAGCGCCGGTCGGCTCGGTCGTGATCGTGGTCGCCGTGGTGCCGCTGCTGCCAGCGGTGCCAGTCGCGCCGCTTGCCCGGCAGGACCTTCAGCCAGCCCCGGCCCTCGAAATCGCCGCTGGCCGCGGTGCCCTTGAGCACGCCTTGCGTATCGCCGATCTCGAAGTCGGCCTTGCGGTTATCGAAGTAGCACACGAGGTCGGCGCGCCCGTCTCGGTTCACGTCCCTGCCGTGCGGCTCGCAGGAGATCAGGCTGTCTTCGTCGCCGGTCTCGCCGAAACGCAGCGACTTGCGGTCGACCTGCAGCGCGTCGAAGTTCGGCGAAGAAAGCAGCGCCACGGGGATCGGCAGTTTCACGCTCGGGCTGGGCAGCACCGTCACGTCACGACGGCCGGGCTTGATGTCGATGTTGATCTGCTGGACCGAAGGCGCCGGAGGCGGAGGCGTGACCACCGGAGGCGGCGGCGTGTCGACCGGAGGGGTGACGACCGGAGGGGTGACCGCCGGGGGCGTAACGCCCGAAATGATCAGCGTATAGGCGCCGGTAGAGTTGGCGTCGACATTGTTTGTCGTGAGCGTATTCACGTCGAGGAAGCTGGCCGGCATGCCGGTTACGCCCACCACATAGGTCCCGTCGGCCGGCAGGACGAAGTTCTGGATGTACGAGTCGGTAAAGCTCGCAGAGCCGGGATCCAGGACACCGCCGTCGTCGTTTTGCTGCAAGGTCGCCAACGGGTTGAAACTGCCGTCGAACATCGTTGCCGGGCCGAAGATCGCGACGTTGGTGTCGAGTCCGGAACCGTCCGCCTGGCCGGCGCCGTCGATGTCGATGGTGACCACGTCGCCCTGCTTTCCCTGAAAACTGTAGTAATCGACGTCGTAGCCGGCGGTGTTGCCGATGAAGCCGTTCACCGTGACGCTGCCGTCGCTACCGATCGTCAACACCTGCGCCGAGGCTACCGGGTTGTTCGGCTCGACCTCGTCTACGGCGAACGCGACACCGCTCGCGCCAAGAACTGCGAGCAAAGCGGACACTAACGCGGCCTTACGAATTGCGCGCTTCCCATTCATGGCTCTCTCCCTGACTTCGTTGGCTCCCGTTGTGTTTCTTGTACGAAGCCAAGCTATCCGGGGCGGGGAAGGGCCATGTATTGCAGACCTCACGCGCGTGGCCAGAAATGCGCAGGCCGCGGTGTGACCTAGTTCATGGCGCTTTGGGGCAAAGCCTGCTTGCGGAAAGTGAGCGGCCCGACACATAGGTAACAAGGCGTACCGGACACATGGGTAACACTTTCCTGCCTTAGGGGCGGGGGGTGGATATGCCGTGGAAGGAGTGTTCGGTAATGGAGGAGCGTCTGCGCTTTGTCGCCAAGTTGCTCGAAGGCGAGTCCATGAGCGAGGTTTGCCGCGAATTCGGGATCTCCCGCAAGACCGGCTACAAGATCTTCGCTCGCTACAGGGAACACGGCTTCGAGGCGCTGAGCGACCGGTCCCGACGGCCGGTGCGCTATGCCAATCAGCTGCCCCCGCAGATCGAGAGCCTGATCGTCAAGCTCAAGCAGGAGAAGCCCCACTGGGGCGCACGTAAGATTTCGCGAGCTCCTGGTTCGAGGCCTCGACCAGGACTTCCGAGTCCCGGCCAAGAGCACGATCCACGCCGTTTTGCATCGGCATGGCCTGGTCAGGGGGATCCGCCGCCCGCGCTCACGAGCCAGCGGCACTGGGCTTTCGCCTGGGGCAGCGCCCAACGACCTGTGGTGCGCCGACTTCAAGGGCGAGTTCAAGCTTGGCAACGGCCAGTACTGCTACCCCCTGACGGTCACTGACCACGCTTCGCGCTTCCTCCTGATGTGCGAAGCGCTCGAGTCCACGCGCGAGGACGCCGCCATCACCGCCTTCGAGCAACTCTTCCTCGAGCGCGGCCTACCGGCTGCCATTCGCTCCGATAACGGCGTGCCCTTCGCCAGCGCCAACGCGCTATTCAACCTCTCGAAGCTGTCGGTGTGGTGGTTACGCCTTGGCATTGGCATCGAGCGCATCAAGCCCGGACATCCGCAGCAAAACGGCCGCCATGAGCGCATGCACCTGACGCTAAAGAATGAGGCGACCCGACCGCCAGGCACGAACAGCCTGCAGCAACAGGCGCGTTTCGACCACTTCCTTCGCGAGTTCAACACCGAGCGACCGCACGAAGCGTTGGCAATGAAAGCACCCGCAGAGGTCTATACGACTTCGCCTCGGCCTTACCGCGGCTTGCCCGAGCTGAGCTACCCATTGCACGACCGCGACGTCCTCGTCACCGCCTGCGGACGCATTTGCATGCATCGCAAACGGATCAACCTCTCACACGTCTTTGCCGGTCAGCGCCTCGGCATCAAGGAGGTCGACGACCGCATTTGGATCGTGAGCTTCATGCACTACGATCTCGGTTACATCGACCTGGAGCAGAAGACTCTGCAACCCCTGGACAACCCGTTCGGCCCGAGGTTGTCACCTATGTCCTTAGGTACGGTCCGTTACCGATGTCTTAGGACCGCACAAAGCCAGGCTGGCGGAGAGTGAGGGATTCGAACCCCCGAGCCCTCGCGGGCTAGCGGATTTCAAGTCCGCCGCATTCAACCGCTCTGCCAACTCTCCGGCGGGCCATTCTACGTTCTTAACCCAGATCAAAGCCTGCGTCCCGCCGAGGCGTAGCTTGAGCCTATGTTCAGCTTCATCCGTGCCGCCGAGGACCGCCATCTCATCGAAGGGGGCCGCGTAGGCTGCCCGATGCAGGGGCGCGACGCGGACGTCGAGCTCTGCCTGCAGTGCAACTGGACGCGGGAGGTGAACACGGAGGCGAAGC
>DASQYN010000061.1:0-5364 GCA_035639215.1 Burkholderiales bacterium | reverse complement strand
GTCGCCGGCGGCGCGGCTCGTTACCGGGACGCTCGGCTTCGCGCTGCTTTTGCGCGGCGGCGTGATCGCGCGCCTCGGCGGGGCAGCGCTCGTGGCGCGCTCGCTCTCCAACCTTGACTTTGCCACTCTGCTCGGAGTCGGTGAGCCGCGTGGCCTCGAGGTGCAGAAGACGATCTGTGTAGGGGCGCCGGTCGATCGGGTGTTCGCGTTCTGGTCGGACTACCAGAACTTCCCGCGCTTCATGTCCCGCGTGCGCGAGGTGCGCGTGAACGAGGAACGCTCGCGCTGGGTGGTGAGCGGCCCGGCGGGCGTCCCGGTGCAATGGACCTCGGAGCTTGTGCGCAGCGAGCCGGGCTCGCTCCTCGAGTGGCGCTCGCTGCCGGGCTCGAGCGTGAAGCATGACGGCCTGGTGCGCTTCGAGCCGACCGAAGACGGTGGCACGCGCGTCAGCGTCTGCCTGCGCTACGTACCGCCGGGCGGCGCGATCGGCCACGCGATGGCGGCGCTCCTCGGCGCCGATGCGAAGAGCGAGATGGACGCCGACCTCATGCGGATGAAGAGCGCGATCGAGACCGGGCACGCGCCGCACGATGCGGCGCAGCCGGGCCTGAGTTAGGCGGCTTTTGCCTTGGCCGGGCCGGCGCGGGAGATGATCTCGCGCAGGACGTAGGGCAGGATGCCGCCGTGGCGGTAGTAGTCGACCTCGATCGCCGTGTCGATGCGCGACTTCACCGGCAGCTCGACCTTGCGGCCGTCGGCCATTGTGATGCGCAGCTTCAGCTGCTGCTGCGGCACGATGTCGTGCAAGCCGAGCACGTCAATCGTCTCGTCGCCTTTCAGCCCCAGCGAATGCGCCGAGTCTCCCGGCATGAACTGCAGCGGCAGCACACCCATGCCGACCAGGTTGGAGCGATGAATGCGCTCGAAGCTGCGCGCGATCACCGCTTTCACGCCGAGGAGCTGGGTACCTTTCGCCGCCCAGTCGCGCGACGAACCGGTGCCGTACTCTTCTCCGCCGAACACGACGGTGGGCGTACCTTCGGCGAGGTAGCGCATGGCCGCGTCGTAGATGGGCAGCTTCTCCTTGCCGAATAGGGTCAAACCGCCTTCCGTGCCGGGCAGCATCAGGTTCTTGATGCGCACGTTGGCGAAGGTGCCGCGCATCATCACCTCGTGGTTGCCGCGGCGCGCGCCGTAGCTGTTGAAGTCGGCGACGGCGACGTCGTTCTCCTGCAGGTAGATGCCGGCGGGCGAAGTCGGCTTGATCGACCCGGCGGGCGAGATGTGATCGGTGGTCACCGAGTCGCCGAAGACGCCGAGCACCTTGGCGCCGCTGATGTCGCCGGGACGCCCCGGCTGCATGCCGAAATCCTTGAAGAACGGCGGCTCGGCGATGTAGGTCGACGCCGGCCAGCTGTACACCTGGCCGCCCGGCGCCGCGATTTTCTTCCAGAGCGGCGTCGCTTCGCCGAGGTTCGAATAGAGGCGGCGGAAGGTCGGCGCGTCCATGGCGAGCTTCATCAGCGCCTTCACCTCTTCCGCTTTCGGCCAGATATGGCCGATGAACACCGGCTGGCCGTCTCTCGTGTGCCCGAGCGGCTCGCTCTTCAGGTTTTTCAGCACGGTGCCGGCGATGGCGTAGGCGACGACGAGCGGCGGCGAGGCGAGGAAGTTGCCGCGGATGTTCGGGTGAATGCGCGCCTCGAAGTTGCGGTTGCCGGAGAGCACCGCCGCGCACACCAGGTCGTTCTTGACGATCGCTTCCTCGATCGGCTGGGCGAGCGGCCCGGCGTTGCCGATGCAGGTGGTGCAGCCGTAGGCGGCGAGCGAGAAGCCGAGCTTCTCGAGGTAGGGCAGGAGCCCGGCCTTCGACAGATACTCGGTCACCACGCGCGATCCGGGCGCGAGCGACGTCTTGACGTGAGGCTTCACCGCGAGACCGAGCTCGACCGCCTTCTTGGCGACGAGGCCCGCGGCCAGCAGCACGCCGGGGTTCGACGTGTTGGTGCACGACGTGATCGCGGCGATCAGGACGTCGCCGTTGCGGATCTCGGTGCCGTCGAACGTCCGGTAGGGCTTGGTCAGCTCCTCGGCCTTCTTGCCGAAGCCGTTCTCCTTGACCGGCGCGACGAACAGGCGCTCGAAGGCCGGCTTGACCTTGTCCAGATCGATGCGGTCCTGCGGGCGCTTCGGCCCGGCGAGCGAAGGCATCACCGTCGACAGGTCGAGCTCGAGGGTCTCGCTGTAGTCGATCTCGCCCGCCTTGGGGATGCCGAAGAGCTTCTGCGCCTTGAAGTACGCCTCGAGCGCCGCGACCTGCTCTGCGCTGCGGCCGGTGCCGCGGAAGTAGTCAAGGGTGCGGTTGTCGACGGGGAAGAACCCCATGGTTGCGCCGTACTCGGGCGCCATGTTCGCGAGCGTGGCCCGGTCCTGCACGGTGAGCGACTCGGTGCCTTCGCCGAAATACTCGACGAACTTGCCCACCACCTTGGCCTTGCGCAGCATTTCGGTGATCGTCAGCACCAGGTCCGTCGCGGTACAGGCAGGGTGCAGCTTGCCCTTGAGGTGCACGCCGACGACGTCGGGGGTAAGGAAATAGACCGGCTGGCCTAGCATGCCGGCCTCGGCCTCGATGCCGCCGACGCCCCAGCCCACCACGCCGATGCCGTTGATCATGGTCGTGTGGCTGTCGGTTCCCACCAGGGTGTCGGGGTAGCACACGCCGTCCTCGCCCTTGTGGACGCCGGGCGCCAGGTATTCCAGGTTCACCTGGTGGCAGATGCCGATGCCCGGCGGCACGACCTTGAAGGTGTCGAAGGCCTGCATGCCCCACTTGAGGAACTGGTAACGCTCGGTGTTGCGGCGGAACTCGAGCTGCATGTTGAGGTCGAGCGCGTTCTTCTTGCCATAGTGGTCGATCTGCACCGAGTGATCGACGACCAGGTCGACGGGCACCAGCGGCTCGACCACCTTGGCATCCTTGCCCATGCGCTCGGCGACGTTGCGCATCGCCGCGAGGTCGCAAAGCAGCGGCACGCCGGTGAAGTCCTGCAGCAGGATGCGGGCGACGACGAAAGGAATCTCCTCGCTGCGCGGCGCGACGGCCTTCCAGCCGGCGAGCTGGCGGATGTGCTCTTCGGTGATCTTGCGGCCGTCGCAGTTGCGCAGCACCGACTCGAGCACGATGCGGATGGACACCGGCAGGCGCTCGAGCTTCACGTTCAGCGCTCTTCCGAGCGCCGGCAGCGAATAGAGCTTGCCGTGCTTGAACGATTCGAGCGTGTGGAAGGCGTTGTGCGGCATGTTCAGATCCTCTTCTCTTTCTCTTTGAATTGGGCAAAGCTCTTCGAGCGGTACGCGCCGGTCGCGACGTAGCGCTCGAGCAGCAGGAACTCGCGCACGTCGTAGATGGCGCCGACGTGGCGATAGATGCGCTTGCCGCCCGGCGCGTAGAAGTCGAAGGTCGGCGTGGCGCGCACGCCGACCGACCTCGCGTAGCGGTTTTCCGGAAGCACCTGGCCGTCCACGCCGGTGATCGGCTGGGCGCCGCGCGTGTCGATCGCGATCACGGTGAAGTCTCTGCGATAGGCGCGCTGCACGTCGGGCTTGAGCAGCACCTCGCGCTTCATGCGCCGGCAATACGGGCACTCCTCGAAGTGATACATGATCACCACGCCGCGCTTGCCCGCCGCGGCCGCGTCGGCGAGCTCGCTTTTCAGGTCGCCCAGGAACGGATCGAAGAACGCCTCCCACGGCTCCGCGGCCTGGGCGGCAGCGCTCAGGACCAGGAAGAAGAGGACCCTAGCGGCCGCCGTCATTGGCCCAGGTTGCCTCCGGCGGACAGGCGATGCGTTCGAGCTCGGCCACGATGCGCGAGCGCTCATCGAGCAGCGCCGGCAGGTGCTCGTCGCAGCGGGCGATCGGGCCGGGGTAGTGGCGGATCTCCTCGTTCAGCTCAGCGAGCCGGCGTTGCAGGAAGGCGCTCATATGACCATCAGGTCGACAAACTCATGAACCGGCGTCTGCGCGAGCCGCCTCGCGTCCAGGCAGAGCTCGAGGATCGTCCGGCGCTGCTTCTCCGGGAAGCGCCGCGCGAGATTGCGCTCGAACTTCTCGACGAGGAGCGGCATGCCTTCGCGGCGCCGCCGCTTGTGCCCGATCGGATACTCGACGAGCACCTCGGCGAGGCGCTTGCCGTCCTTGAATTCCACGGTCAGGCCGTTGGCGATCGAGCGCTTCTCGGGGTCGTGGTAGTCCTTGGTGAATTGCGGGTCTTCCACGCAAACGATCTTTTCGCGCAGCAGGTCGATCCGCGGGTCCGCGGCGACTTCGTCCTCGTAGTCTGCGGCGGTGAGCCGGCCGAAGATCAGCGGCACGGCCACCATGTACTGGATGCAGTGGTCGCGGTCGGCCGGATTGTTGAGCGGACCCTTCTTGTCGATGATGCGGATCGCCGCCTCGTGGGTGCGAATCGTTATCTGTCTGATGTCTTCCACCCGGTTCTTGACCACGGCGTGGAGCTGCATCGCGGCTTCGGCTGCGGTCTGCGCATGGAACTCCGCCGGAAACGAGATCTTGAAGAGCACGTGCTCCATGACGTAGGCGCCGAAGGGCCGCTGGAACTTGAAGGCGTTGCCCTTGAAGAGCACGTCGTAGAAGCCCCAGGTCTTCGCCGTGAGCGCGGAAGGGTAGCCCATCTCGCCGGTCTTCGCGATGAGCGCGAGGCGCACCGCGCGCGAGGTGGCATCTCCCGCGGCCCAGCTCTTGCGCGATCCGGTGTTGGGCGCATGGCGATAGGTGCGCAGCGACTGCCCGTCGATCCAGGCGTTGGAGACGGCGTTGAGCGTCTCCTCGCGCGTGAGGCCGAGGAGCGTGCAAGCGACCGCCGTCGATGCGACCTTCACGAGCACCACGTGGTCGAGCCCCACCTTGTTGAAGCTGTTCTCGAGCGCGATGCAACCCTGGATCTCGTGCGCCTTGATCATGCCCGTGAGCACGTCGCGCACGGTGAGCGGCGCCTTTCCCGCGGCAACGGCGTTCCTCGAGATCCAGTCGGCGGTCATGAGGATGCCGCCGAGATTGTCGGAGGGATGGCCCCATTCCGCGGCGAGCCAGGTGTCGTTGAA
Organism: Burkholderiales bacterium; assembly: GCA_035639215.1. GTDB lineage: Bacteria > Pseudomonadota > Gammaproteobacteria > Burkholderiales > SG8-39 > SCGC-AG-212-J23. The sequence goes on along the minus strand of DASQYN010000061.1, from coordinate 238 downwards.
ATCGAGCCAGCGCACCATCGCGCCCAGGTTGAAGGCGGCCTGGACGGGATCGAGCTGGTACGCAGTGCCCGGCACCTTTGCGCCGTTCGGGACAATGGTGCCCGGCACGATCGGCCCGAGCAGCTTGGTGCACGCCGGATACTCCAGCGCCTCGAAGCCGCATCCCAGCGTGTCCATGAGGCAGTAGCGCGCGGTGTCGTAGGCCTCCTTCGAGGCGATCTTGTACTTGTGCGCGTAT
>DASQYN010000060.1:0-9644 GCA_035639215.1 Burkholderiales bacterium | reverse complement strand
GGTCGGCGCCGATCTTCTGCGCCTGCAGCGCCTCGAGGTCGAGGTAGACGTTGATCTCGCGCTTGACGCCACCGACGAGCGTCGCCTGGCCGACCCCGGAAACGTTCTCCAGGCGCTTCTTGATGACCTGATCGGCCAGCGTGGTGAGCTCGCGCAGCGAGCGGCCCCCGGAAAGCGATGAGCTCGTGACGGCCACCGAGGCGATCGGGAAGTCGTCCGGGTTGAAGCGGCTAATCTTCGGCTCCTTGATCTCCTCGCGCAGCGTCGGGCGCACGAGTGCCACCTTCTCGCGCACGTCCTGCGCGGCGAGCTTCGGGTCGACGGTGAGGTCGAATTCGATGATCACGACCGAGCGTCCTTCGTAGGAGCGCGAGGAGAGGGTCTTGATGCCGCTGATCGTGTTGACCGACTCCTCGATCTTGCGCGTCAGCTCTTCCTCGACGCTCTCCGGCGAGGCGCCCGGGTATTCGGTATCGACCACCACCACCGGGAAGCTGACGTCGGGAAACTGCTCCACCGGCAGCCGCGAGTAGGAGAAGACGCCGAGGACGAGCAGCGCCGCCATCATCATGGTGGCGAAAACGGGGTTGGCGATGCTGATGCGGGTGAACCACATGGCGCGCGCTTTTCCTCGGCCTAATTGGCGCGCGGATCGGCGACGCGCGCCGCGACGCCCTCGCGCAGCGCGCCGAGATTGTTGCGCACGATGCGGTCGCCGGCACTGAGTCCGTCGAGGACCTGCACCCAGCCGGCGGCGTCGGCGGTGCCGGCCTTCACCGGCTTGCGCGCGACGCGCCCGTCGAGCACCGCGTAGACGAAGCTGCCGCCTGCCTCTTCGCGCAGCGCGGCGGCGGGAATGAGCAGCGCGCCGTTCACCTTCTCGATGCTCGCCGTCCCTTGCGCGAACATGCCGGCGCGCAACACGCCCTCGGGGTTCTCGATCACGGCGTAGACGTTGATCGAGCGCGAGCCGGCGACGGTCGTGGGGTTGATCCGCTCGACCCGGCCGACGAAAGGCCTGTCGCCGAAGCCGTCGACGCGGAATTCGAGTCGCTGGCCGACGCGCACCTTGGCGATCTCGGCGGCGGGCACGGCCGCTTCCAGCTCGAGCTGCGACAGGTCGACGATGCTCAGCACTTTCGCGTCCAGGGCGATGCGCTCGCCCGGCTTCGCATAGCGCTCGGCCACGACCCCGGCGAACGGCGCGGCGAGCACGGCGTCGCCGAGCGACTTGCGCGCGACCACCAGCTCGGCCTGGGCGGCGCGCAGCTTCGCGGCGGCGACCTCGTAGTTGCTGTCGACGTTGTCGAACGCGTTCTGCGAGATGAAGCGCTTCTCAAGGAGCGCGCGCTGCATCGCCCGGTTCTTCTCGGCCCACACCAGCTGCGCGCGGGCCGCTTCCACGTCGGCTTCGCGGGCCGCGACGCGCGCACGCACCTCGGTCTGGTCGATGCGCGCCACCACCTGGCCGGCGCGCACCGCTTCGCCCTCGCGCACCGGGACCTCGACGAGCTCGCCGGCCACCTTGGCCTTCAGCGTCGCTTCGGTCACCGGGCTGAGCGTGCCGGTGAGCGGCAGCGTGCGCTCCACCGTCCTTTGTTCTACGGTGTAGAGGTCGGCCGGCAGAAACTCGATCGCCGGCGTGGCGGGAGCGCGCGCGGTGGCCGATGGCTTCTGCGCAACGGCGGCGTAGCCGGCGACGAGCACGGCGGCGAACAGGACGACGGCGAGGAGCGTCTTACGCTTTGCCATGGGCAACCTCACGAGCAAGGCCGTGGCGCAGCATGTCGATGTGCGCCTCGAGAAAAGGGGCCGGATCGATTTGCTCCGGCGTGCAGACGGCTAGCGAGTTGCGCCACACCGCGACCATGAAGAGCGGCGCGATGAGCAGCTGGCCGACGACCCGCGGATCGACCGGGCGGAACTCGCCGCGCTCGATGCCCCGGCGCACGATCGCGGCGACCGCCTCGCGGCCCGGGCGCACCACTTCGTCGGCATAGAAGCGCGCGACTTCCGGAAAGTTTCGCGCCTCGGCGATGATCAGCTTCGGGATCGCGGAAAGGCGCGTCGCGCCGACGTGCTGCCACCAGCCGCGCACCAGCATTTCGACGAGGTCGAAGGTCGGGCCTGCGTAGCGCTGCACGGTGTCCCGCATTTCGGCGAGCGGCGAAATGAAGCCTTCGCGCAGCACCGCTTTGAAAAGCTCTTCCTTGTTCGCGAAATAGAGGTAAAGGGTGCCTTTCGCTACGCCGGCGCGAGCCGCCACATCCTCAAGGCGCGTCGCCGCATACCCGCGCTCGCTGAAGAGCTCGAGCGCCGCGGCGGTGATCTCCTCGGGGCGCGCTTCCTTGCGTCGCGACCAGCGTGGTTCTTTGAGAGAGCTCGACATGAATTAACTGACTGACCGGTCAGTAATGTAATGATGCGCTGCGGTAATGTCAAGCACGCAAAGTGGTTTTTGGCGCTCGCGTTGTATCGGCGCCGCGTTTGCCGTACCTTTGACGCCTCGCAGGGGTCCTGCCCGGTCGGGCGGGTGAGAGAGTCCCTTAGAACCTGATGCGGGTAATGCCGCCGAAGGAAGCGCGATGAACGCCAATCCCAAGTTTCTTGCCGCCACCGCCCACGTCGACGAGGCGGCGGTGCAGCCACTTCCGAACTCGCGGAAGGTCTATGTCGGCTCGCTTCGCGTGCCGATGCGCGAGATCACCCAGACCGGGGGCAACCCGCCGATCCTGGTCTACGACACTTCCGGGCCCTATACCGACCCGGCGGCGAAGATCGACATCCGCGCCGGGCTGCCGGCCCTTCGCGACCCCTGGATTCTCGCCAGAGGGGACGTGGCGACGCTCGAGGGCCCGAGCTCTGCGTTCGGGCGCAAGCGCCTCGAGGATGCGAGGCTCGCCTCCCTGAGGTTCGACCTGCAGCGCAAGCCGCGGAAGGGCAAGGCCTGCGTCACCCAGATGCACTACGCGAGGAACGGCATCGTCACGCCGGAGATGGAGTTCATCGCCACGCGGGAGACGCAGAAGCTCGTCGCCGGGCTGGAAGCGCAGCATCCCGGGCAGTCTTTCGGCGCTGTTCTCGCCAAAGCCATCACGCCCGAATTCGTGCGCGACGAGGTGGCGCGCGGCCGCGCCATCATTCCGGCCAACATCAACCATCCGGAGAGCGAGCCGATGATCATCGGCCGCAATTTCCTGGTGAAGATCAACTGCAACATCGGCAACTCGGCCGTCACCTCGTCGATCGGCGAGGAAGTGGACAAGATGACCTGGGCGATCCGCTGGGGTGCCGACACGGTGATGGACCTCTCCACCGGCAGGCACATCCACGAGACGCGCGAGTGGATCCTGCGCAACTCGCCGGTGCCGATCGGCACCGTGCCGATCTACCAGGCGCTGGAGAAAGTGAACGGCAAGGCCGAGGAGCTCAGCTGGGAGATCTTCCGCGACACGCTGATCGAGCAGGCCGAGCAGGGCGTCGACTACTTCACCATCCACGCCGGCGTGCGCCTGCCGTTCATTCCGATGACCGCGAAGCGCATGACCGGCATCGTCTCGCGCGGCGGCTCGATCATGGCGAAGTGGTGCCTCGCGCACCACCAGGAGAGCTTCCTGTATACGCGCTTCGAGGAGATCTGCGAGATCATGGCGGCGTACGACGTCTCGTTCTCGCTCGGCGACGGCCTGCGTCCCGGCTCGATCTACGACGCGAACGACGAAGCGCAGCTGGCCGAATTGCAGACTCTGGGAGAGCTCACGAAGATCGCCTGGCGGCATGACTGCCAGGTCATGATCGAGGGCCCGGGCCATGTTCCCATGCAGCTCATCAAGGAGAACATGGACCTGCAGCTCAAGTACTGCGACGAGGCGCCGTTCTACACCCTCGGGCCGCTGACGACCGACATCGCGCCGGGCTACGACCACATCACCAGCGCGATCGGCGCGGCCATGATCGGCTGGTACGGCACGGCGATGCTCTGCTACGTGACGCCGAAGGAGCACCTCGGCCTGCCGAACAAGAAGGACGTGAAGGACGGCATCATGGCCTACAAGATCGCCGCCCACGCGGCCGATCTCGCGAAGGGCCATCCCGGCGCGCAGCTGCGCGACAACGCGCTGTCCAAGGCGCGCTTCGAGTTCCGCTGGCAGGACCAGTTCAACCTCGGTCTCGATCCGGACACCGCCAAGGAGTTCCATGACGAGACGCTGCCGCAGGAAGGCGCCAAGGTCGCGCACTTCTGCTCGATGTGCGGGCCGCACTTCTGCTCGATGAAGATCACGCAGGACGTGCGCGACTACGTCGAGAGCGGCATGCAGGAGAAGGCGGTCGAGTTCGTGAAGAAAGGCGGCGAGATTTACTCTAAGCCGGGCTGAGGAAGAGCTCTCCCGGCTCGACCGGCACGGCGCCGCGCTCCAGCGTGCCGCGGATGCGGTAGGGCTCCTCCTTCGACGCCATCGGCGCGCGCGCGAGGTCTAGCAGCTTCTGCGGCAGCATCGGGTTGCGCTTCGCGTCGCGGATCACCATCACGCGCGGCAGCAACCGCTTCGCCGGATTCTGCGCGATGACCACGCCCACTTCGCCGGTGTTGAGCTCGACCAGGCTGCCCACCGGAAAGATGCCGATGCAGCGGATGAATTGCTCCACCAGGTTGGCGTCGAAGTAGATGCCGCGGCGCTTGTAGAGCATGCTGATCGCCGCCGAAGGCGAGACCGGGTCGGCGTAAGGCCGCTTCACCGTGAGCGCGTCGAAGGTGTCGACGATGCCGGCGATCAGGCCGAACATGCCGATTTCCGGCCCGCGCAGGCCTTTCGGATAGCCGCTGCCGTCCACGCGCTCGTGGTGCAGGCCGGCCATGCGCGCCAGGTCCGCCGGCAAGCCTGGCGTAGCGCGCAGGATCTCCTCCGAGTAGCGCACGTGCAGCTTTGCCCGCTCGAACTCCTCGAGCGACAGCCGGCCGCGCTTGTCGAGCAGCTCGGTGGCAAGTCGCACCTTGCCGACATCCTGGAGCAGGCCGAGGTAGCCGAGGAACTCGATCTGCGGCTGCGCCAGCTGCAGGAAGCGGCCGAGGGTGATCATGTAGATCGACACGTCGATGGCGTGCGATTCAGTGTAGTCGCCCTTGCTGCGCAGCTGGCCGAAGAGCAGCAGCGCATCGGGATTGCGCAGCACGCTCTCGGTCATGGTCCTCACCGCGACCGCGACGCGCGCCACATCGAGCGTCCGGCCGACGCGCACCGCGCCCAGCACGTCGTGCAGCAGGCCGCGCCCCGCCTGGTATGCGGACTGCGCGGGCCGGAACTCCTGCTCCACGCTGGCGCGCTCGGGATAAAGGCGGCGCGCGGGCGGTGGCGCCGCGCTGCGGCTGCGCTCCACGTCGATGAACACGGTCTTGCAGTACTTGCGCAGCGTATCGAGCTGCTGCTGCGTGCTCAGCACGAACCCCTGGAAGACGAACGGCGTGTCGGTCCACGGACGATCGAGCTCGGCGACGTACATGCCGAATTTCAGCTCGCTGACCGGGATTTGCTTCGTCACTGCTCTAACATAGCGTCCCGTCGAGGGCCGTGCACCGCATTCGGACAATGGGATAGCCGAAGCGCGCGCCGGTTTCCCGAGGAACTGTCAAAAGGTGCAAGAAAGGCGATGGGCGATCTTCTGAATGCGCTGATCCTCGGCGTGGTCGAGGGGCTGACCGAGTTCCTTCCGATCTCGAGCACCGGCCACCTCATCCTCGCCGGCAGCCTGCTCGGCTTCAACGACGAGCGCGGCAAGGTCTTCGAGATCGTCATCCAGACCGGCGCCATGTTGGCGGTCGTCTGGGAGTATCGCACGCGCTTCTTCGCGATCGATCTCAGGCTCTACCGCAACCTGGTCGTCGCGTTCGTCCCGGCGGCCGTGGTCGGGCTCGCGCTCGCCAAGTCCATCAAGGCGTACCTCTTCAAGCCGGTGCCGGTCGCGCTCGCCTTCATCGTCGGCGGCGTCATCATCCTCTGGGTGGAAAGGCGGGCGCCTGCGCCGAGGGTCGAAAGCACACGCGACATGACCTGGCGCGACGCGCTCAAGGTCGGTATCGCCCAGTGCTTCGCGCTGATTCCCGGCACGTCGCGCTCCGGGGCGACGATCATCGGCGGCATGCTGTTCGGGCTGTCGCGCCCGGCGGCCACCGAGTTCTCCTTCTTCCTCGCCGTGCCGACGCTCGTCGCCGCCGGCCTGTACGACCTCTGGAAGAACCGCGCGCTGCTTTCCGCCGGCGACGCCGGCATGTTCGCGCTCGGCTCGCTCGCCGCCTTCGTCTCCGCGTTCGTGGTCATCCGCTGGCTGATTCGCTACGTTGCGAGCCACGACTTCCGGCCGTTCGCCTGGTACCGGATAGTATTCGGCGTGCTCGTGCTGCTGACCGCCTATTTCGGCTGGGCCGACTGGAACGCCTGATGCCGCAGCTGCTCGCCGTCGCGCGGACCATCGACCGCCTGAACACGCTGATCGGTCGCGGCGTGTCCTGGCTCGGCCTCGCCGCAGTGCTGATCTGCGCCGCCGCCGCCACCGCGCGTTATGCATTCAACGTCGGCTCGAACGCCTGGCTCGAGATCCAGTGGTACTTGAACGCGGCGGTCTGGCTGCTGGTCGCGGGCTACACGCTGAAGCGCCACGAGCACGTGAGCATCGATGTGCTCGCCGGGAGGTTCTCGCCGCGCGTGCAGGCGTGGATCCACATCCTCGGCGGCATTTTCATGCTGCTGCCCGCGACGCTGATCATCGCCTGGTACAGCTGGCCGTCGCTCGTCAACTCCTGGCAGATCCAGGAGTATTCCTCCGATCCGGGCGGCCTCATCCGCTGGCCGGTGCGCACGCTCATCCCGCTCGCCTTCGGACTGCTAGCGCTGCAGGGCGTCTCGGAGATCATCAAGCGCATCGGCTTCCTCAAAGGCCTGGTGCCGGCCGGCGAATTCGAGAAGCGAGGCCACGCCGCCTGATGCTCGCCCAGTACATGGCGCCGATCATGTTCGGCGGCCTGGTGGCGTTCCTGCTGATCGGCTATCCGGTCGCTTTCTCGCTCGCGTTCACGGGGCTGGCGTTCGGGGCGCTGGGCATCGGCCTCGGCATGCTCGAGCCGGCGCTCTTGCAGGCGCTGCCCGAGCGCGTGCTCGGCATCATGGGCAACTCGACCCTGCTCGCCATTCCGTTTTTCACGCTGATGGGGCTCATCCTCGAGCGCAGCGGCATGGCCGAGGACCTGCTCGACACCATCGGCCAGGTGTTCGGCTCGATCCGCGGCGGCATCGCCTACGCGGTGGTGTTCGTCGGCGCGCTGCTCGCCGCGACGACCGGCGTGGTCGCCGCCTCGGTGCTCGCCATGGGCCTCATCTCGCTGCCGGTGATGATGCGCTATGGCTATTCGCACCGGCTGTCGACCGGCGTGATCGCCGCGTCCGGGACGCTCGCGCAGATCATCCCGCCCAGCCTGGTGCTGATTGTGCTCGCGGACCAAATGGGCGTCTCGGTCGGCGACATGTACGAGGGCGCGCTGTTCCCGGGGCTGGGTCTTGCCGCCGCCTACGCGGTCTGGGTGTTCATCGTCTCGATGGTAAAGCCGGCGGCGGCGCCCGGTTGTCCGCCGGAGATGCGCACGCTGCACGGCGGCAAGCTCGCCCTGCGAGTGGTGACATCGATGATCCCGCCGCTCGTGCTGATCTTCCTCGTGCTCGGCACGATCTTCCTCGGCGTGGCGACGCCGACGGAGGGCGGCGGCATGGGTGCGACCGGCGCTCTCATCCTGGCCCTCGTCAAGCGCAAGCTGTCCTGGAAGCTGCTGCGCGAGGCGGTGGAATCGACGGCGACGATGACGAGCTTCGTCATGTTCATCCTGGTCGGCTCGACCGTGTTCAGTCTGGTGTTCCGCGGCGTCGACGGCGACCTCTGGGTCGAGCGGCTGCTGCTGCACGTGCCCGGCGGCGCGCTCGGCTTCCTCATCGTGGTGAACGCGATGATCTTCTTCCTCGCGTTCTTCCTCGACTACTTCGAGATCGCCTTCATCATGGTGCCGCTGCTCACGCCCGTGGCGCAGAAGCTCGGCATCGACCTCATCTGGTTCGGCGTGCTGCTGGCCGTCAACATGCAGACGTCGTTCCTGCACCCGCCGTTCGGCTTCGCCCTCTTCTACCTGCGCAGCGTGGCGCCGAAGATCGTCAAGACTTCCGACATCTACTGGGGAGCGATTCCGTTCGTCGTGATCCAGGTCCTGATGGTCGCGACGGTGATCGCCTTCCCGCGCCTCGTGACGGGCAACGTTACCGCGGCGGCCACGGTCAAGGGCACCGGCGAAGAGGAGCTGCGCCGGCAGCTCGGGCTACCGGCGCCGGGCAGCGAGAGCGGGCAACCGCCTCCGGTGCCGGCGCAGGGCGAGCCGAACTCGGGCGATACGGCTTCCGAAGTCGAGCGCGCCCTGCGGGGCGGCAAGTAACAAAGCCCCGCCGGGGCGAGGCTGACGCTACTTCTTGCCTAGCGGGTTGTTGTAGACGAAGCTCTCGTAGGCGAATTCCTGCACCCGATGCCAGAGGAACTGGTCGGAGCGGAATTTCTTCCACGGCTCGTAGATCTTCTTCCACGCCGCGTTCTTGCCCGCCTCCTCCTCGTAGAGCTCGTAGGCCGCGTGCTGCGCCGCCTTCATGATGTCGTTCGAGAACTGGTGCAGCTTGACGCCGTTCTTCACCAGCCGCTCGAGCGCCGGGACGTTCTTCGCGTCGTACTTCGCCATCATGTCGATGTTGGCCTCGTAGCAGGCCGCCTCGATCGCCGCCTGGTATTCCTTGGGCAGCTTTTCCCACTCCTTCAGGCCGACGTAGAAGGAATACATCGAGTTGGATTCCCACCAGCCGGGGAAATAGTAGTGCGGCGCCACCTTGTAGAAGCCGAGCTTCTCGTCGTCGTAGGGGCCGACCCATTCCGCCGAATCGATGGCGCCGCGCTCGAGCGCGGGGTAGATGTCGCCGCCGGCGATCTGCTGCGGCACCGCGCCGAGGCGCGCCATCACCTCGCCGCCGAGGCCGGCGATGCGCATCTTCACGCCCTTCAGGTCGCTCACGGAGCGCACTTCCTTGCGCCACCAGCCGCCCATCTGCGCGCCGGTGTTGCCCGCCGGAAAGGAGATGAAGCCGAAATCCTTGAAGAAGGCGCGTACCAGGTCGAGGCCGCCGCCGTAGTACATCCAGGCGTTCTGCTCTCGCTGGTTCATGCCGAAGGGCAGCGTCGTATCGAACGCGAAAGTCTTGTTCTTGCCGACGAAGTAGTAGCTCGCGGTGTGCGCGCACTCGATCGTGCCCTGCTGGATCGCATCGACCACGCCGAACGCCGGGACGATCTCGCCCGCGGCAAAGACGCGGATCTGGAACTTGCCGCCGGTGATGGCCTCGACGCGCTTGGCCACGACCTCGCCGCCGCCGTAGATGGTGTCGAGGCTCTTGGGAAAGCTCGATGCGCAGCGCCAGCGGATGCTCGGCAGCGACGGCGTCTGGGCGATCGCCCGGGACACCGCGAGCGAGCTCGCGGCCGCGGCGGCGCCGGTCAGGAACTTGCGACGACTCATTGTTTTCCTCCTCCTCTTTCGCGAAAGATGCTCAGCTCTGGGTCCAGGGCAGGCCGGC
>DASQYN010000059.1:0-2138 GCA_035639215.1 Burkholderiales bacterium | reverse complement strand
ACGATCGCATGGCCAAGGATCCGGGGCCGTGGTTCGATCGCCAGAAGGCGGCGCCGGAAGACGTGGCCGTGATGGACCAGCTGGTTCAGCGCATCACCGTCGGGCAGCTGGACCCGTCGGAGGTCGTCGCGCGCTACGTCGAGCTGGTCGAGGCCGATACGACCGAGCTGGTCAACTTCGTCCCGCCGGACATCGTGGAGCGCATGAGCAAGTCGATGCCGGCTCGCTGAGCGACGAATTACTGTTTTAGCGGCTTGTACTTGATGCGGTGCGGGCGCGCGGCTTCCTCGCCCAGGCGCTTCTTCTTGTCGGCCTCGTATTCCTGGTAGTTGCCGTTGAAGAACACCGCCTGCGAGTCGCCCTCGAAGGCGAGGATGTGGGTGGCGATGCGGTCGAGGAACCACCGGTCGTGCGAGATGACCAGCACCGAGCCGGCGAATTCCAGCAGCGCCTCCTCGAGAGCGCGCAGCGTCTCGACGTCGAGGTCGTTGGAGGGCTCGTCGAGCAGCAGCACGTTCGCCCCCGACACCAGCATCTTGGCGAGGTGCAGCCGGCCGCGCTCGCCGCCGGAGAGCTGGCCGACCGGCTTCTGCTGGTCGGCGCCGCGGAAGTTGAAGCGCGCGAGATAGGCGCGCGAGGGCATCTGGAATTTGCCGACGGTGATGATGTCCTGGCCGCCGGAGACGTCTTCCCAGACGGTTTTTTCGTTGTGCAACTCTTCCCTGGACTGGTCGACATGGCCGAGCTTCACCGTCTTGCCGATGACGATCTTCCCGGAATCGGGCTTCTCCTTTCCCGTGATCATGCGGAACAGCGTCGACTTGCCCGCGCCGTTCGGGCCGATGATGCCGACGATCGCGCCAGGCGGCACGGCGAACGACAGCTTGTCGATGAGCAGCCGGTCGCCGTAGCCCTTCGACACGTTCTTCAGCTCGATCACCTCGTTGCCCAGGCGCTCGGCGACGGGGATGAAGATCTCCTGCGTTTCATTTCTCTGCTGAGTTTCAAAGGAAGACAATTCCTCGAAGCGCGCGAGGCGCGCCTTCGACTTCGCCTGCCGACCCTTGGGGTTCTGCCGCACCCACTCGAGCTCCGCCTTCATCGTCTTGATGCGCGCCTCTTCCTGCTTCGCTTCTACCTCCAGGCGCTTTTCCTTCTGCTCGAGCCAGCTCGAGTAGTTGCCTTCCCAGGGAATGCCGTAGCCGCGGTCGAGCTCGAGGATCCAGCCCGCCGCGTTGTCGAGGAAATAGCGATCGTGCGTCACAGCGACCACGGTCCCGGGGAAGCGCTGCAGATACTGCTCGAGCCACTCGACGCTCTCCGCGTCGAGATGGTTCGTCGGCTCGTCGAGCAGCAGCAGGTCGGGCTTGGAGAGCAGCAATCGGCACAAGGCGACGCGCCGTTTCTCGCCGCCGGAGAGGTGGTCGACGCCCGCGTCCCAGGGCGGCAGCCGCAGCGCGTCGGCGGCCACCTCGAGCTCGTCGGCGCCGCCCGCGTTGACGATCGCCTCCAGCTTCGCCTGCTCCTCGGCGAGCTTGTCGAAGTCGGCGTCTGGCTCGGAATAGGCGGCGTAGATCTCCTCCAGCCGCTGCTTCGCGGCGGCCATGCCGCCCTGCGCCGCCTCGACCGCTTCGCGGACCGATTTGCCTTGCGGCAGGTGAGGCTCCTGCTCCAGGTACCCGACCTTGATGCCGGGCATGCGGATCACCTCGCCTTCGTAGTTGTCGTCGGCGCCCGCCATGATCCTGAGCAGCGTCGACTTGCCGGAGCCGTTCAGGCCGAGCACGCCGATCTTCGCGCCGGGGAAGAAGTTGAGCGAGATGTTCTTCAGGATGGTGCGCTTCGGGGGGACTGTCTTGCTCACCCGGCGCATGGTGTAAACGTATTGGGCCATGCCCTATGATAATTGCGCCCGCCCGGCCGCCGATGAAACACCACCTCGCCCTCACCTTGGGGTTGCTTTGCGCCTCGCCCGCCGCATTCGCCCTCGACAGCGTGTCGGTCGAGGCGGGACGCGGCGACAACAAGACCACCATGGCGCGCGTCGGCCTGCAGTGGCAGGGCCACCGCAAGGCGTTCGAGAACTCGAGCTGGCAGATCTCGCACTACATCGACCTCGCCTTCGGCGGCTGGAACGG
>DASQYN010000058.1:0-6738 GCA_035639215.1 Burkholderiales bacterium | reverse complement strand
CGGGATGCCGAGGGGCTGGCAGAGCTCGAGCACGCGCGCGACGCCGATCCCGACCACCGCGGCGTCCTGTGCGCTTCCTCTCAGGGCGAAGGGCGGAAGCTTGAGTGGCAGGCGGTAGTCGTTCCACTCGCGCATGCGGATGCGGTCCTCGACCACCAGGCCGACCCCGGCCACCGTGCGCGAAACACCGGCATCGAAGTTGCCGGCGATGCCGCCGAGCGAGATCGACGGCGTGACGACCCGCGTCATCGGCGCGAGCACCGGGTCGTGCACGACCACGTCGATGACGCGCGCATAGTCCTTGATCCCGTAGGCCGCGGGGTTGCCGGTGCCGTAGAGGAAGTAGTCCTTGCGCTGGATCTGGAGGTGGCCGCCGCGCAGGACATAGCCGGTCTGCAGCGAATAAAGGATGTTCCGCACATAGCCGCCGAAGACGAGGATCGTCAGCGCGCCGATTCCCATGGCGAAGAGCGTCATCGCCGAGCGGCGGCGGTTGCGCAGCAGGTTGCGCAGCGCGAGAGAAAAGGTCTTCATGCGGCCCCTCCCCCGGCGCGGCGCTCGATCTTCTCGATCCGGCCATCGCGGATCAGGATCGCGTCGTCGGCGGCGGCGAGCACCTTGGGATCGTGCGAAGAGAAGACGAACGAGACGTGCTGCCGGCGCTGCATCTCGCGCATGAGCGAGATGATCGACGCGCCGGTCTGGCTGTCGAGGTTCGCGGTCGGCTCGTCGGCGAGCACGAGCTTGGGCGAAGAGGCGAGCGCGCGAGCGATGGCGACGCGCTGGCGCTGTCCGCCCGAGAGCTGTCCGGGCAAGTGGCGCGCCTTGTCGGCGAGGCCGACCGCCTCGAGCAGCTCCGTAATGCGCTGGCGCCTGCGCGCGGCCGGCTCCCGTGCGAGCAGGAGCGGAGATTCGACGTTCTCGTACACCGTCAGGACGGGCAGCAGGTTGAAGTTCTGGAAGACATAACCGAGGTGGCGCGCGCGGAAGTCGGACAGCGCATCGTCGGAGAGCGCGCGCACGTCCTCGCCGGCGACGCGCACCTCGCCGCGATCGGGCTGGTCGATGCAGCCGATGATGTTGAGCAGCGTCGTCTTGCCGCTGCCCGAGGGCCCGGAGATCACCGTGAAGCAGTCGGCGCGGATGTCGAGCTCGACGTCGGCGAGCGCCGGCACGTCGACCGCGTCGAGGTGGTAGGTCTTGGCGATGCCGCGCAGCGAGACGACGTCCATCGGCTTCCCCCCTCTCCCTATATTGCCGGCTGAAGCTGCGCCGCGCGCGCCGAGCGGTATCGCGCGAAGAGGCGCAGCAGCCAGCCGACGAAGTATCCCGCGGCCAGGCCCGACACGCCGCTGTCCCAGGCGAGCAGCGCCGGCAGCTGCTGCGGGGCTCGCGCCATGGCAACCGCGAGTCCGTATTTCGCAGCGAAGATGGCGAGATTGCGGATCAAGGTAGCCGGGCTCCCGAACGCCGTCACGCGCGCATTCGCCAGATCGAAGCGCACCGCGTTCTCGCCGGCCGTGAGCCAGCCGATGGCGATGCCCGCCAGTGCCGCTACGCCCCATGCCGCGGCGAATGCGGGCGCGGCGGCGGAGCGCAGGGCCAGGGTCACGAGACCCCAGCCGATGAACAGCGCCGGGACTGCGAGCAGGCGCCACGGCGCGACGCGCCGCGTACGCAGCGCCTGGACGCCAAGGACGAGCAGCGCGGCGAAGAGCACGAACACCCATGCCGGCGTGCCGTGGAGGATCGAGCCGATATCCATTGCGCACCTCCGCGCTTCGTCGGTACCATGCGGTACCAATGCGCCGCACTCTACGGTACCCGACAGTACCAAGTCAAGCCCCGGACGCCCCGGAAGAAGTCCCCGGGCTGCGCGACCGAGTGATGGGCGCGGCCTTCCATGCCTTCACCGAGAAGGGCTACTCGCGCACCAGCACCCTCGACATCGCCAGCCGCGCCAAGGTCTCGAAGCGCGAGCTCTACGCGCACTTCGGCAGCAAGCAGGATCTGCTCGTTGCCTGCATTTCGGCGCGCACCTCGCGGATGAAGCCGCCCGACCTGCCCGAGCCGCAGAGCCACGAGATGCTCGAGCGCGCGCTCACCGCGTTCGGCGAGACGCTGCTACGCGAAGTGAGCCATCCCCTGGTGCTCGCCATGTTCCGCCTCGCCATCGCGGAATCCGGCGTCTCCCCTCGCGTCGCCCGCAGCCTGGAAACCCAGGGCCGCGGCCCGGCGCGAAGCGCTTTGGCGAATCTGATCGGAGGCGCCCAGGCGAAGGGTCTCCTCGCCAAGGGAGATGCCGAGGATCTCGCCCGCGACTACCTCGGCCTGCTCTGGCAGGACCTGATGGTCGGCCTGCTTCTCAAAGTCGCCAAACCGCCATCAGTCCAGGAAATGCGCCGCCGCGCAGCCCACGCGACGGCGAGCTTCGTGAAGCTGGCGTCGTGAACCTTTGGAGGCATCCGTGAAAACACTGTTCGCAGGAGCAATGGCCGTCATCCTGCTCGCCGCCTGCGCGAGCGTCGAGCGTCCCGCCTCGGTCGAGCGCCTCTATGTCATCGACTGCGGCGAAAACCACGTCAAGGATCTTTCGCCCTGGACTACGCCGAGCGACGCCGGCAAGCCGTGGGTTTTCAGCGACAACTGTTATCTGATCAAGCATGCGAAGGGCTGGATGCTTTGGGATAGCGGCCTGCCCGATCAGCTCGCCGCGCTGCCGAACGGCCAGACCGCGGCCAACGGCCGCATCACCGCCTATCGGAAGAAGCCGCTGGTCGAGTCGCTTCGCGAGGTCGGGTTGTCGCCGGCAGACATCGGCGTTTTCGCCATGTCGCACTCGCACCCCGACCACTCCGGCAACGCCGATCTCTTCCCCGCCTCGACGATCTACATGCAGCGGACGGAGTACGACGCCGCCTTTGGTCCCGACGCCAAGAAATACGGGCTCATCAATACCAGCCTCGAGAGGCTGCGCCATGTGAAGGTAGTGAAGCTCGACGGTGATTTCGACGTGTTCGGCGACGGCTCGGTGGTGATCAAGTCCACGCCGGGCCATACGCCGGGGCACCAGTCGCTGTTTGTTCGGCTGCCGAAGACCGGCCCGGTGCTGCTTTCGGGCGACCTCGTGCACCTGCAGTCCAACTGGCAGGCGCGCCGCGTTCCGTCGATCAACTACAGTGTCGAGCAGAGCCTGCGCTCGATGAACGCCATGGACGCCTTCATCAAGGCGACAGGCGCGAAGCTGTGGATCAACCACGACTTTGCGCAGAGCTCCGGTATGCCGAAGGCGCCTGAATACGTCGAATAACCTGCCGGCCGGCAAGCACGCCTGACGTCAGACGGTTTCCAGCGCGAGAGCGATCCCCTGCCCTCCGCCGATGCATAGGGTGACGATGCCGCGCTTGAGGCCGTTGCGCTGCATCGAGTGCAGCAGGCGCGTGGTCAGCACCGCGCCGGAGGCGCCGATCGGGTGGCCGTGCGCGATGGCGCCGCCTTCCACGTTCACCACGTCCTCGCTCAAGCCGAGCTCGCGCAGGCAGGCAAGCGCGATCGCCGCGAACGCCTCGTTGATCTCGACGCGCTGCACATCGCTCGTTTTCCAGCCCGCGCGCTCGAGGGCTTGGCGAACCGCCGGCACTGGGCCGATGCCGAACATGCCCGGCTCGACCGCCGCGACGCCATAAGAGGCCAGGCGGGCCATGGGGCGGAGCCCTTTTGCCTCCGCCCACGCGCGCTCCGCAACCAGCATGGCGGAGGCGCCGCTGTTCAGACCCGGCGCGTTGCCCGCCGTAATGGTTCCTTCCTTGCGGAAAGCGGGCTTCAGTTTGGCAAGGGACTCTAGCGTCGTATCCGGGCGGTTGTGCTCGTCGCGGCCGAAGATCTCGAGGCCCTTGCGCCCCCTGATCTCCACCCCGGCGATTTCCGCGTCGAACCTGCCCGCCGCCTGCGCGGCGGAAAACCTTTGCTGCGAGCGTGCCGCCCAGCGATCCTGCTCGGCGCGGCCGATGCCGAATTTCGCCGCAAGGTCCTCGGTATGCCAGCCGGAATGCTGCCCCGAGAATGCATCGTTCAAGCCGTCGTACAGCATGCTGTCGAACATTGTCGCATCGCCCATGCGGTAGCCCCAGCGGCCGCCCGGCACGAGGTACGGCGCCACGTCCATGTTCTCCATGCCGCCCGCGACGACGCAGCGGACGTTGCCGGCGAGTATCTCGAGAGCGGCGCTGGCGATCGCCTGCGCGCCGGAGCCGCAGACGCGGTTCACCGTCATGGCGGGCACGCCGACCGGCAGGCCCGCGCCGAGCGCCGCCTGGCGCGCCGAATTCATCTTCGCGCCGGCCTGGATGACGTGCCCCATGACCACGGTGTCGACGTCGCCGGGGCTGAGGCGGGAACGGCGCAGCGACTCGGCAATCGCGGCAGCGCCCAGCGTGGTGGCAGGGATGTTCTTCAGCGAGCCGCCGTAGGTTCCGATGGCGGTGCGCACGGGATCGCAAATCACGACTTGGGTAGTTGGCATGTCTCTAGTCCTCCGGTCTTCCAATCAGACGGCCGCCGCATATTCATCGTAGGCGCGCAAGGCATCGCCGCCGTATACGACGGCGGTACCCCCGCCCATGTACACGGCGAGCGCGACGGTCTCGATGACTTCCAGGCGTGTTGCGCCGGCCTTGAACGCCGCACGCGTGTGAAAGGCGACGCAGCCCTCGCAATGAACGGCGATGCCGACCGCAAGAGCCATGAGCTCCTTGGTCTTGGTATCGATCGATTTAGCGGCCGTCGCGGCGATCGACAGACCGCCGAAAGCCTTGGCCGCCTCTGGCGCGCCTTCGCGCAAGAGGGCGAGCCCCGCAAGCACCCGATCGGCCGCGTGTGTGTACGGCTTATCCATTGTCCACGCGCCGCGCGCTTACCTCGTACTGAAGCGAAGATTTAGCATCAATAAAAATGATCGCGCGTTCTCCCAGCGCCCGTTTGATGTGCGTCAACCTGTCCTTTGACACACCGGTATAATTCGATTATTCTGGAAACGTGGAAATAAAACAGACCGTCGATGCGCTCGCCGCCCTCGCCCACGACTCGAGGCTGAGAGTCTTCCGGCTTCTCGTCGAGGCGGGGCCCGACGGCCTGGCCGCGGGAGCGATCGGCGAAAAGCTCGAGCTTCCGCCGGCGACGCTGTCCTTCCACCTGGCGCACCTGAGTCGAACCGGACTCGTGCGCGGGCGCCAGGAGGGCCGCTTCGTTATCTACAGCGCCGATTTCCAGAGCATGAACGCGCTGGTCGGGTTCCTCACCGAGAACTGCTGTGGCGGACGTTCTTGCGCGCCCGCGGCGAAGTCGAAACGGCGCGTGACCGTCAACTGATGGCTTACCACGTTCTTTTCCTCTGCACCGGCAATTCGGCGAGATCGATCCTCGGCGAGGCCTTCCTCAACTCGAAGGGGCGCGGACGGTTCGTGGCCTACAGCGCCGGCAGCAATCCAGCAGGGCGGGTGAACCCGTCTGCGCTCGAGCTCCTGGGCAAACATCGGATAAGCACCGAGGGTCTGCGGTCCAAGAATTGGGGCGAGTTCGCGCAGCCCGGCGCACCGCAGATGGATTTCGTCTTCACCGTCTGCGACAACGCCGCGGGCGAAGCGTGCCCGCTCTGGCCCGGGCAACCGATGACTGCTCATTGGGGCATCGAGGACCCTGCCGCCGTGCAGGGGACGGACGAAGAGAAGCGCCGGGCATTCCTCAAGGCGTTCACGGAGCTCGCCACGCGCATCAACCTGCTCCTGAATCTCCCCCTCGAGAAGCTCGATCGCATGGCACTGAAGGCGCGGCTCCAGGAGATCGGCAAGGCACCGGCAGAGACATGGGGTTCTTCGAGCGCTACCTGACGATCTGGGTGGCGCTGTGCATCGTCGCCGGCGTCGCCTTGGGACAGGTTCTCCAGGCGCCTTTCCAGGCGCTCGGCGCGATGGAGATCGCGCGGGTCAACGTCCCGGTCGGGCTCCTCATCTGGGTGATGATCATCCCGATGCTGGTGAAGATCGATTTCGCCGCGCTGCACCAGGTCAAGTCGCATTGGAAAGGCATCGGCATCACGCTCTTCGTCAACTGGGCGGTGAAGCCTTTTTCCATGGCGTTCTTCGCCTGGCTGTTCGTCAGGCATGTCTTCGCCGCCTACCTTCCCGCCGGGCAGCTCGACAGCTACGTCGCCGGCCTGATCCTGCTCGCCGCGGCGCCCTGCACGGCCATGGTCTTCGTGTGGAGCCGGCTCAGCGACGGAGACCCTTATTTCACCCTCACCCAGGTGGCGTTGAACGACACGATCATGATCTTCGCCTTCGCGCCGATCGTAGGCCTGCTTCTTGGTATGGCGTCCATAACGGTCCCGTGGGACACGCTGCTCACCTCGGTGGCGCTCTACATCGTCGTTCCGGTGATCGTCGCGCAGCTCGTGCGCAAGGCCTTGCTCGAGCGCGGTCGCGGCGCGCTCGAGGCGGCGCTCGCGCGCATGACGCCCTGGTCGGTGGCCGCCCTACTATTGACGCTCGTCCTTCTCTTCGCCTTCCAGGGCGAAGCGATTCTCGAGCAACCGCTGGTGATCGCGATGCTCGGGGTGCCGATCCTGCTCCAGGTCTTCCTCAACTCGGGGCTCGCGTACTGGCTGAACCGGGCCGCCGGCGAAAAACACAGCATCGCGAGTCCCTCCGCGCTCATCGGCGCGAGCAACTTCTTCGAGCTCGC
>DASQYN010000057.1:0-19675 GCA_035639215.1 Burkholderiales bacterium | reverse complement strand
CTTTTCTGCCGAAGCGGCAGCCGGTGCCGCCTCGCCCACGAACTTGAGCTTGTACTTGCCGAGCTCGATGACGTCGTTGTTCTGCAGGAAGTGCTTCTTGATCGGATTGCCGTTGACGACCGTGCCGTTCGTGCTGCCCAGGTCTTCGAGGAACGAGTCGTTGAGGATGGTGACGATGACCGCGTGCTCGCCGCTCACCGCGAGATTGTCGATCTGGATGTCGTTGTGGGGCTTGCGGCCGATGGTGGTGCGCTCCTTCGTGAGCGGGATCTCCTTGAGCACCAGCCCGTCCATGCTGAGTATCAGTTTTGCCATTGGCGGCCCCTGGGGGAGCTTATTTTAACCATGCGAACATCTTAGCCATGACGCCGCGGGGGCCCGGGTACTCCCTTAGGACCCGGACCAGTATAACCGAAACGTTGTCGCGGCCCCCGTTGTCGTTGGCCATCTGCACCAGCTGCTGGGCGGCCAGCTTGAGGTTGCCGCCGAGCGCCTGCAGCGTCATGCCGATGTCGTCGTCTTCCACCATGTCGCACAGGCCGTCCGAGCAGAGCAGGTAGATGTCGCCCGGCAGGCTGGGGTATTCGTGGATTTCCGGCTCAACCGTGGGATCGATGCCCAGCGCCTTGGTGACCAGGTTCTTGTGCGCCGCCTTCTTCGCCTGCTCGACGGTGATGATGCCCGAATCGATCTGCTCCTGCAGCAGCGAATGGTCGCGCGTCACCTGGCGGAACTTGCCTTCGCGCAGCAGGTAGAGGCGCGAGTCACCGAGGTGGGCGACGAGAATCCGGTTGTCGTAGAAGAGGCACACGACGAGCGTGGTGCCCATGCCGGCGTACTGCGGCTGGCTTTGCGCCGCCTGGAAGATGGAGCTGTTCGCCTTCAGCACCTGCTCGCGCACCAGTCGCGGCGCGAACTCCTCGTTGGAGCGCTGGTCGACGTCGTAAGGCCGCACGCTGGCGAGGATCTGTCGCATCTCGCTGACGATGAGCGTCGTTGCCATGCCGCTCGCAACCTCGCCCGCGTTGTAGCCTCCCATGCCGTCGGCGAGCACGACCAGCCCGTTCGTCGCGTCGGCGGCGATCGAGTCCTCGTTGTGCGAGCGCACCATGCCCGGATCGGTGCATGTGGCGATCTCCAGCGTCTGCGTCAGGTCCAGCGGTGCGCTCCCCTTGTCGTTCCGCGAAAAAATTCTACGCTACGCGCTCGCGGCGTAAGGCGCGGAAACAACTTCCCTTGAAACAGCACCCTGACGCGCATTGTTGCAGTGGAACATCAGGCGCGTCAAATGCTTACGCCGGCGCAGGACCGGCGCGCCCCGGGTCCCGCTCTAGCCGAGCATCGCGCCAGCCTTGATCTGGCCGCTCGACACCAATTCCGCGGCGGCGACCTTCTTGCCGTCGCCCAGCTTGGCGCGCAGCACTTCTATGCGCCCGCCCTGTGCCGTCACCTGGAAGCTCTTTTCGGTCACTTCGACGACCTCGCCGATCTTGCCCTTCACGGCGCCGAATGTGCGCACGAGGTGCTTTCTCGCGTCGAACAGTTGCAATTCTTTACCGTCGAGCGTGGTCCAGGCCCCCGGGGCCGGATTGCAGCCGCGCACGGTGTTGTAGATGAAGTCGACGTGGTTGGCCCAGTGGATCCGCGCCTCGGCCTTGCGGCACCAGCCTTCATAGCTTGCCTGCGACTCGTCCTGCACGATTTCCCGGTGCTTTTGGGCGACCACGAGGTCGGCGGCTTCCAGCATCGCCTTGACGCCCATGGGAAAGAGCCGGTCGAAGTACACCGTCCCGAGCGTATCGTCGGGCGCGAGCGGTGTCTCCTTCTGCAGGATGATCGGGCCCTCGTCAAGCCCGTCGGTCGGTCGAAAGATGGTGAGCCCGGTCTTCGTCTCGCCGCGGATGATCGGCCAGTTGATCGAGGAGGGACCGCGGTACTTCGGCAGCAGCGAAGGGTGGTACTGAATCGTACCGTGCCTGGGCACCTTGACGAATTCCTGCGGCGCGAACTGCAGCACGTACGCCATGACGCCGATGTCGGCGTTCAGCGCCTTCATCTGCTGGATGGCTTCCGCGCTCTTCAAGGAGGGAAACTGGAACACCGCGACGCCCTTCTCCTGCGCCGCGGTCTTCAGCACGTCGGCCTTGGCGCCGGGCTTTTCCGGCGCGCAGAACACCCCGAGCACCTGGTCGCCACGCGCGAGGAAGGCCTCGAGGACGGCCTTGCCGAAATCCTGCTGTCCGATGATCGCCAGCTTCATGCGGCCTTCTTCGGCGGGACCGAAAAGGCGCCGGCGTTCTTCAGGCTGCTGAGCTTCGAATCGTCGTAGCCGAGGACCGAGCGCAGGATCTCGTCGGTGTGCTCGCCGAGCGTCGGACTGCGCTTGATCACGGCGGGAGACGCGGAGAGCTTGATCGGCATGCCGACGTTGAACCACTTGCCGCGCTGCGGATGGTCGAGCTCGACCCACATCTCTCGGCCGCGCACGTGCTCGTCGTTGGCCAGGTCCTCGGTGCTCATGATCGGGCCACACGGCACGTCGAGCGGATTGAGGATCGCCATCAGCTCGCGCTTGGTGTACTTCTCGGCGAACTTGTTGATCAGCGTCCACATCAGGTTCTGATTCTTTCTCCGGTCTGAAATCTTTGCGAACCTGGCGTCGCCCGCCATCTCCGGCATGCCAACCTCAGGGCCGATGCGATTGGCGAGCGCGCTCCACACCGCCTCTTGCACCACCACGTAGAGCCAGTCGTTCGCGCCGTGCGGCTTGCAGTGGATCGCGTTGCCGAGCTGGCCGCCGCCCGAGTCGTTGCCGGCGCGCGGCACTTCGCCCATGCCCTTGTAGGTGGGTACCGAGTACTCGGCGAGCTCGCCGCGCTGCAGGCGCTGGTGGTCGCGGAACTTGACCCGGCAAAGGTTCATAACGCCGTCCATCATCGCGACCTCGACGTACTGGCCCTGCCCGGTGTGCTCCGCCTGGCGCAGCGCCGCGAGCAAACCGATCGCGAGGTGCAGGCCGGTTCCCGTGTCGCCGATCTGCGCGCCGGTGACGAATGGCGGGCCATCGGGCACGCCGGTCGTGCTCATCGCGCCGCCCATGGCCTGCGCGACGTTCTCGTACGCCTTGAAGTCGGCGTAGGGACCGCTCGAGCCGAAGCCCTTGATGGAGCCCATCACGATCTGCGGATTGATCTCGTGGATCTTCTCCCAGCTGAAACCGAAGCGGTCGAGCACGCCGGGACCGAAGTTCTCCATGATGATGTGGCACTTCTTCAGCAGGTCGACGAACACCTGCTTGCCCTCGGCGCTCTTCATGTTGACCGTGATCGAGCGCTTGTTGCAGTTCAGCATCGTGAAATAGAGGCTGTCGGCGTTCGGCACGTCGCGCAGCTGGCCGCGCGTCGCATCGCCCTGGGGGTTCTCGAACTTGATCACGTCGGCGCCCATCCAGGCGAGCAGCTGCGAGCAGGTCGGGCCCGCCTGGACGTGCGTCATGTCGAGGATGCGTACTCCTTTGAGCGCTTCCATTACTTTTTCTTTCCGGCAGTGGGATTCAGATTCGTGATGCGGCCGCTCTCCGTACCCGCCGTTTCGTCGATCATCGCGTTGATGAGCGTGGGCTTCTTCGAGCGGATCGCCTCTTCCATCGCTTTGCGCAGCTCCGCCGGCGTGGTGACGTGCACGCCCACGCCGCCGAAGGCTTCCATCAGCTTCTCGTAGCGCGCGCCCTTGACGAACACGGTCGGGGCCGGGTCGCGGCCGGTCGGATCCTTGTCGGTGCCCCTGTAGACGCCGTTGTTGTTCATGACCACGATGCACACCGGCAGGTTGTAGCGGCAGATCGTCTCCACTTCCATGCCGGAGAAGCCGAAGGCGCTGTCGCCCTCCACGGCGATCACCTGCTCTTTGGTCGTCACGGCGGCGGCGACGCAATAGCCCATGCCGACGCCCATGATTCCCCAGGTGCCGACATCGATGCGCTTTCTCGGCTTGTACATGTCGACGATCGAGCGCGTGAAGTCGAGCGCGTTGGCGCCTTCGTTCACGAACATGGCGTCGGGGTTCGCTTTGACGATGTCGCGCACCACGTTCAGCGCGCTGTGGAAGTTCATCGGCGACGGATTCTTCGCCAGCGTCTCGGCCATCTTCGCGACGTTGGCCTTCTTCTTTTCCTCGATCGCGTTCAGCCAGTCGGCAGGCGGACTGGGGAAATTGGCAAGGCTCGCCAGCATCGCGCCGACGCAGGAGCCGATGTCACCGACGAGCGGCGCGTCGACCCGCACGTTGCTGTCGGCTTCCTGCGGCGAGATGTCGACCTGGATGAACCTCTGACCGCCCCAGTCCTTGGCGTGCTTTGCACCCCAGGTCTTGCCCTTGCCGTGCGAAAGCAGCCAGTTCAGCCGTGCACCGATCAGCATCACCACGTCGGCGCCGGGCAGCACGAACGAGCGCGCCGCCGACGCGCATTGCGCGTGGCTGTCGGGAAGCAGGCCTTTCGCCATCGACATCGGCAGATACGGGATACCGGTCTTTTCCACGAGCGTCCTGATTTCGTGGTCGGCCTGCGCGTACGCGGCGCCCTTGCCGAGGATGATGAGCGGCCTCTTCGCCGAGCGGAGCAGATCGACGGCGCGCTTCACGGCTTCCGCCGCGGGAATCTGCTTCGGCGCCGGATCGACGACCTCGATGAGGGTCTTTCTTCCCTGCTCGGCGTCGATCGCCTGCGCGAAGAGCTTGGCCGGCAGGTCGAGGTAGACGCCGCCCGGCCGCCCGGAGCAGGCGGCGCGGATGGCGCGCGCGATGCCAACGCCGATGTCCTCGGCGTGCAGCACCCGATAGGCCGCCTTGGCGAGCGGCCTGGCGATGGCGAGCTGGTCCATCTCTTCGTAGTCGCCTTGCTGCAGGTCGACGATCTCGCGCTCGCTCGAGCCGCTGATCAGGATCATCGGGAAGCAATTCGTCGTCGCATGGGCGAGTGCGTTCAGCCCGTTCAGGAAGCCCGGCGCCGATACGGTGAGGCAGATGCCCGGCTTCTGCGTGAGGAAGCCGGCGATCGAGGCCGCGTACCCGGCGTTCTGCTCGTGCCGGAAGGACAGCACCCGCAGGCCTTCGGCCTGCGCGCGGCGAGTTAGGTCGGTGACCGGGATGCCGGGCAGCGCGTAGATCGTGTCGATGCCGTTGAGCTTCAGGGCATCGATGACCAGCTGGAAGCCGTCCGTGAGCGCGGCTTGTGCATCGTGGGTAGCAGTGGCGACTTGAGGTTCGGCGGTTCCCATGGGCTTGGCTCCTGAGGGGAGCGCTATGGTAAAAACCGCGCCGCCGAGGGGCCTTGACTGAGGTCAAGGGACTAGAATCCCGCGCTTGGCTGCTTCCAAGATGACCAAGCTCGCCGCGCACCCGCAGCGCAACAGCATCCGCCTGCAGCTGCGCCAGAACCAGTCGCTCGGGGGCATGAGCCCGGCCCAATGGGCAGAGCTCGAGCCGCTGCTCGCGATTGCCGACTATCGCAAGGGCGACGCCCTGGTGCGCCAGGGAGACGAGGAGATGGAGCAGTTCTTCATCCTCGAGGGCATGGTGAAGCGCGTGGTGTCGAACCCGCAGGGGCGCGAGATGATCCTGCGCTTCGCCGCGGAAACCGAGATGGACACCTCGTACGCGGCATGGCGCCTGCGCACGCCGCTACCCTATTCCATCGTCGCCGTAACCAAGGTGCGCACGGCCGAAATGCCGCTCGCGCTCTGGGCGGAATTCCTCGAGCGGTATCCCGAGATGAAGCTGCGCTTCGAGTACGAGGTGATGCGCCTGATGTCGGAGGTGATGGCGCACACGATCACGCTGCACCTGCTCGACGCGTCCGGCCGCATGTCGCGGTTCCACCGCAAGCACCCCGAGCTCGCCGGGCGCATCCCGAAGAAGGAGCTCGCCGCCTACCTCAACCTGACCCCCGAGACGCTCTCGCGGCTCAGGCAGAAGCTCGGCGAGCCTTAGCCCAGAGCCAGGAGACGAGCGGCCAGAAGAGCAGGAACAGCGCGAGCGTCACCATCGTGCCGACCAGCTTGTTGGCGAAGAACACCGCCATGTCGCCCTGCGACACCAGCATAGCCTGGCGGAACGATGCCTCGGCGTTGTCGCCGAGCACGATCGCGAGCACCAGCGGCGCGAGCGGGTACTGCAGCTTCTTGAATACGTAGCCGAGCACCCCGAACACCACCATCATCCACACGTCGAAGATGGCGTTGTGCACGGTGTACGCGCCGATCGCGCAGATGACGATGATGATCGGCGCGATCACCGAGAACGGGATGCGCAGGATGGCGGCGAACAGCGGCACGCAGGTGAGCACCACGATCAGGCCGGCGATGTTGCCCAGGTACATGCTGGCGATCAGGCCCCACACGAAGTCCTTCTGCTCGACGAAGAGCAGCGGCCCGGGCTGCAGGCCCCAGATGAGCAGTCCGCCGAGCAGCACGGCGGCGGTGGGCGAGCCCGGCACGCCGAGCGTGATCATCGGCAGCAGCGCGGAGGTGCCCGCGGCGTGCGCCGCGGTCTCCGGCGCGACCACGCCTTCCACCTGCCCGGTGCCGAACTTGTCGCCGTCCTTGGAGAAGCGCCGCGCCACGCCGTAGCTCATGAACGACGCGGGCGTGGCGCCGCCGGGCACGATGCCCATGAAGCAGCCGACCGCCGCGGCGCGCAGCGATGTGAGCCAGTAGCGCGGCAGCTCCTTCCAGGTCTCGAGCACGACCCGCATGTTGAGCTTGGCCTTGGCGCCGCGAAACTCCAGGCCTTCCTCCAGGGTGAGGAGAATCTCGCCGATACCGAACAGACCGATCACCGCGACGAGGAAGTCGAAGCCGTTCAGCAGCCGCGTCGAGCCGAAGGTGAGGCGCAGCGTGCCCGTCACCGGGTCGGTGCCGACCGCGGCGAGGGCGAAGCCGAGCATCATCGCCGAGAGGGTCTTGAACGGCGGCTCCTTGCTCATGCCGACGAAGGCGCAGAAGGTGAGCAGGTAGACGGCGAAAAACTCGGGCGCGCCGAACTCGAGCGCGAAGTCGGCGACGATCGGCGCGAGAAAGGTGATCACCAGGACGGCGATGAAGGCGCCGACGAACGAAGAGGTGAAGGAGGCCGTCAGGGCGCTGCCGGCGCGTCCCTTCTGCGCCAGCGGAAAGCCGTCGAAGGTGGTGGCGACCGACCAGGGCTCGCCCGGGATGTTGAACAGGATCGAGGTGATCGCGCCGCCGAACAGCGCTCCCCAGTAGATGCACGAGAGCAGGATGATGGCGGAGGTCTGCCCGCCGGGGGTCTGCGCCATCGAGAAGGTGAGCGGCAGCAGGATGGCGACGCCGTTCGCCCCGCCGAGGCCCGGCAGCACGCCGATGATCACGCCGAGCAGGATGCCGACCAGCATCAACGCGAGGTTGGTCAGGGTGAGCGCCACGGCGAAGCCGTGGAAAAGAGATTGCAGATCGCCGATCACGCGCGCCTCAGTCCAGTCCGAGCAGCGCCTCGAGCGGGCCCTTGGGCAGCGGCACGAGGAACCACACCTCGAAGATGAGATAGAAGACGACGCTATTGCCGATCGACACCAGCGCCACCTTCCACCAGGCGTACTTGCCGAGCCAGCGCATGAAGAGCGCGATGAACAGCGTGCCGGAAACGTAGATGCCGAGCCAGCCGACGAGGCCGGCGAACACCGCCGAGGGGACGAGCACGCTCAGCACCAGCTTCAGCTGGCCGACCTCGACGAAGGTGCGGTTCTTCTCCGCCGGCATGCGCAGCGCGAAGAACGCCGTCGCGGCCGACGAGATGCAGATCAGCAAGCCCACGTAGAACGGGAAGTAGCCCGGCTGCGGGCCGTCGGCGGCCCAGCGCGCGCCGAGCCGCACACTGTCGGTGATCACGATCGCGCCGACGGCGAAGAACGCCGCGGCTACGAACAGCTCCGCGGCGCGCATGCGCAACGCCGGGCGATCGCTGGATGGTTCCGACATTTCGCCTCCCGATAAAGCGGCGGCGCGCCGATCCGCCGGCGCGCCGCCGTCGCTTCCTCTGTACCGCTTACTTGCCGGCCATGAAGCCGGCCGCCTTCATCAGCTGCACGTGACGCGCCTCTTCCTTCGCCACCCAGTCGGCGTATGCCTTGCCGTCCAGGGAGGTGGTGTTGAACGCGCCCTTCTCCATGAAGTCCTTCCACTCGGGGAGCGCCTGCACCTTCTTCATCAGCTCGACGTAATACTGCACCTGGTCCTGCGTGACGCCGCCGGGCATGAAGATGCCGCGCAGCATGATGTACTCGACCGGCAGCCCCTGCGACTGGCAGGTCGGGATGTCGTACCACGACATCTTGTCCGTGACCTTCTCCTTGTACGGCATGCGCTTGGAGTCGAACACGCACAGCGGTCTCAGCTTGCCCGAGCGCCAGTGCGCGACCGCCTCGATCGGGTTATTGACGGTGAAGTCGACGTGGTTGCCGACCAGCTGCACCGCCACGGCGCCGCCGCCCTTGAAGGGCACGTAGGTGAATTTCGCGCCCGTCGCCTGCTCGATCGCCGCACTGATGATCTGGTCCTCCTGCTTCGAGCCGGTGCCCGCCTGCTTGAACTTGCCGGGGCCGGCCGCTTTCGCCGCTTCGATGAAGTCCTTCGCCGTCTTGTAGGGCTTCTCGGCGTTGACCCAGAGCACGAACTCGTCGAGCGCCATCATCTTCACCGGCGTGAGGTCGCGCCAGTTGAACGGCACCCCCGTGGCGAGCGGCGTGGTGAACAGGTTGGACAGGGTGATAATGATTTTGTGCGGATCGCCCTTGGCGTTCTTCACGTCGAGGAAGCCCTCGGCGCCCGCGCCGCCCGCCTTGTTGATCACTACCATCGATTGCTTCATCAGGCTGTGCTTGGCGATCATGCCCTGGATGAAGCGCGCCATCTGGTCGGCGCCGCCGCCGGTGCCGGCCGGGATGATGAACTCGACCGTCTTGGTCGGCTCCCAGGCGCCGGCGCAGAGCGGCGCACCGGCCGCGAGCAAGGCAAAGCTCGCGATCGAAATGCAGGAAAGCTTGCGTGTCATTGCTGGATCTCCTCCTCGATTTCCGTTGGATGAAATGCGCTGCTATGCGGCCGGCCCTTTCGTCGGGGTCCGTGCCCACACCGAACGAACTGCGTGCAACTCGCCTCCTCAGCCGCGCCCCGAATCATAACGCCGCACCCTCGCCTGCAGCTTACTTTTGCTTCGCCCGGATCTACTTCGGCACGTCGAGCGGCGTCGCCGGCGCCGGCTCGTGGCGGCTGGCGAGCCATTTACCCACGATCACGACGATCGCGACGCCGATCAGGCCGGCGATGACCTCCAAGCTTAAGGTCCCGAGGTAAGGCCTCGCATCGCGGTAATGCACACCCCAGCTGCCGAAGAGGCCTTGCAGCGCCGTATCGGCGACGAGCATCTCGCCAGCCACCCAGCCGATCAGGCCGGCGCCAACGGTGATGATCACCGGGAAACGCTCCATCAGCTTGATGAGCAGGGTCGCGCCGAAGATGACCAGCGGTATGGAGATGGCGAGGCCGAGGATCAGCAGCAGCACGCTGCCGCCCGCGGCCGCGGCGACGGCGATGACGTTGTCGAGGCTCATCACCAGATCGGCGATGAGGATGGTCTTGATGGCGGTGACGAGATGCTCGCTCGCCGCGACCTCGTCGGCGTCGTCCTCGGGGACGAGCAGCTTCACGCCGATCCAGAACAGCAGCAGGCTGCCGACCAGCTTCAGCCAGGGCAGCGCCAGCAGCGCCACGGCGAAGAGGGTGAGCAGCACGCGCAGCACGATGGCGGCGCCGGCGCCCCAGAACACCGCCTGCTTCTGCTGGCGCCGCGGCAGGGAGCGCGCGGCGAGGGCGATGACCACGGCGTTATCGCCCGAGAGGATGACGTTGACGCCGATGATCTTCAGCAGGCCGAGCCAGAAGGCCTGCGACGCGAGCTCCTCGAGCATTGCCTATTTTAGAACAGGCCCACCACCTTGCCGTTGACCAGGTCGATCTTCGCCGCTGAGGGAACCTTCGGCAGGCCCGGCATGGTCATGATGTCGCCGCAGATCATGACGATGAACTCGGCGCCGGCGGCGAGCCGCACCTCGCGGACGTTGATGACGTGCCCCTCGGGCGCGCCGCGCTTCTGCGCATCGGTGGAGAACGAGTACTGCGTCTTCGCCACGCACACCGGATAGTGCCCGTAGCCGTCTTCCTGCAGCTTCTTGATCTGCGCCCGCACCTTCGTGTCGGCGGTTACCTCGGAGGCGCGGTAGACGAGCTTGGCGATCGCGTTGATCTTCTCCCACAGCGAGTCGTTGTCGCCGTAGACCAGCTTGGCCGCGCTCTTCGTCTCGCACAAGCCGACCACGACGCGCGCCAGCTCCGCCGCTCCTTTGCCGCCGTCGGCCCAGTGGCTGGCGAGCACCACCGGCACGCCGAGCTTCTTCATCCGCGACTGCACGAGCTCGATCTCCGCCGGCGTGTCGAAGGTGAAGCGGTTGATCGACACGACGCAGGGGATGCCGTAGACGTTCTGCACGTTGTCGACGTGGCGCTCCAGGTTGACCAGGCCCTTCTCGAGCGCCGGCAGGTTTTCCTTGTTGACCTCCTTCACGTCGACCCCGCCGTGATACTTGAGCGCGCGCAGCGTCGCGACGACGACCGCCGCGTTGGGCCGCAGACCGCTCTTGCGGCACTTGATGTCGAGGAACTTCTCGGCGCCGAGATCCGCGCCGAAGCCGGCCTCGGTCACGACGTAGTCGGCGAGCTTGAGCGCGCTCTGCGTGGCGATTACGGAGTTGCAGCCGTGCGCGATGTTGGCGAACGGTCCGCCGTGGATGAAGGCGGGGTTGTTCTCGAGCGTCTGCACCAGGTTCGGCGCCAGCGCGTCTTTCAGCAGCACCGTCATCGCGCCGTGCGCCTGGAGATCGGCGGCCTTCACCGGCTTCTGCTCGCGCGTGTAGCCGATGACGATGTTGCCCAGGCGCTTCTTCAGGTCGTCGAGCGAGGTGGCGAGGCAGAAGATCGCCATCACTTCGGAGGCGACGACGATGTCGAAGCCGTCCTGCCGGGGATAGCCGTTGCCCGGGCCGCCGAGCGAGATGACGATGTCGCGCAGCGCGCGGTCGTTCATGTCGAGCACCCGCTTCCACTGGATGCGGCGCACGTCGATGCCGAGCTCGTTGCCATGATGGATGTGGTTGTCGATCATCGCGGCGAGCAGGTTGTTGGCGAGCTGGATCGCGCCGAAGTCGCCGGTGAAATGCAGGTTGATGTCCTCCATCGGCACGACCTGCGCGTAGCCACCGCCCGCCGCGCCGCCCTTCATGCCGAACACCGGGCCGAGCGAAGGCTCGCGCAGGCAGATCATCGCCTTCTTGCCGATGTGGTTCAGCGCGTCGCCGAGGCCGACCGTGGTGGTCGTCTTGCCCTCGCCGGCCGGCGTGGGCGTCATGGCGGTGACGAGCACCAGCTTGCCGTCCTTGCGGCTCTTCAGCGAGTCGAGAAACTTAAGCGAGACCTTCGCCTTGTAGTGCCCGAAGGGCTCGAGGTGCTCCTCGGCGATGCCGAGCTTCTCGCGCGCCACGGCGGAGATGCGCTGCAGCTTCGCGGCCTGTGCGATTTCGATGTCCGACGGCATGGATGCGGCTCCTTGCGTGCCAGCCGGGGGCGCCGGCTCTTGGCGGGAAGCCGCGATTCTGTAAGAGAGCGCGTCGCCTCGGCCTTGACCGGCGTCAAGCGCGCCGGACGGATTCGCGCGCTTCGCTCAGTGGAACCGCGGCCGGACCTCTTCGCCGGGATTGGAGCGGTAGGCCACGTCGCGCACACCGGGCACCGCCGAGGCGACTTCGACGAAGGCCAGCATCTCGTCAGTATTCGCCGCGCCGGAGAGCACGATGCAGCCGGCCTCCGAGCTCACCTGCACCTTGGCGGCGCGCGTCTCCGGCGAGCGCCGCAGCGCCGCGCGCACGCGGGCGCCGAGGGCGAGATCGTCGAGCTTCTGGCGCGCGCCCTCGGTCTCGGCGAACTGCGGCGCGCGCACCAGCGCCAGCACCTCGGCCACGCACTCCGCGACGCTGACGCGCTTGGTATTGAGCACGAGGTCGTAGTGCTCGGGATCGCTCCACTGCACCGCGAAGTGACGCCGCATGATGGCGTTGTGCGCCTCGTCGTTGATGCGTATCTCCTCGGCGACCCGCGGCTCGTCATCGCTGCCGACGCGCTCCATCATGCGTCGCTTC
The DNA here is from genome assembly GCA_035639215.1 of Burkholderiales bacterium. Classification (GTDB taxonomy): domain Bacteria; phylum Pseudomonadota; class Gammaproteobacteria; order Burkholderiales; family SG8-39; genus SCGC-AG-212-J23. The sequence goes on along the minus strand of DASQYN010000057.1, from coordinate 7,413 downwards.
CTGAGCTCGAAAGGCGCACAGACGCGCACGCAGACCGCATGCGGCACATCGCGCAGCAACTGGGTCGCGCCCCAGCCGCGGATCACCGCGCCGCCCTGATGGGCCGCCCCGGCGGCGATGGCGTAGATCTCGTCGGCGGTATAGAGGGAAAGGCTGGTGCGGTCGGCGCTCATGCGCTCGAGCAGCCCGGCACTGCCGTCGAGCAGGCGGATAACGTGGCTCTTGCGCACGCGCAGCCGGTCGGCGAGGTGGTCGATCACCTCGTGATACACGACCGGAAGCCGCAGCGCCTCGCCGAGGCCCTGCGCGACGTCCCTGCCGAGCGACCCCATCTCTCGCGTGATCGCGATGATCGGCATCTTCCCCTCCCCGGGAAACGCCTCTAGCCCGCAAGCGCTTGCAGTGTACGCCCTTTGCCGTAGCCCGGATCGCCCGGGCGTTTGCCGCCGCGCGTCACCTGCACGGCGCAGTACTTGAACTCGGGGATCTTGCCGAAGGGGTCGAGCGCCGGGTTGGTGAGCAGGTTCGCCGCCGCCTCGTAATAGGCGAACGGGATGAACACCGCCCCGCGCGGCGTGCCGGCGTCGGCGCGCGCGTAGAGCGAGATCTCGCCCCGCCGGGAGCGCACGCTCACCACGTCGCCGGGACGCGCGCCGAGGGCGGCGAGGTCGAGCGGGTGCAGCGACGCGACCGGCTCGGGCTCGATCGCGTCGAGCACGCCGGAGCGGCGCGTCATCGCCCCCGTGTGCCAGTGCTCGAGCTGCCGCCCGGTGATGAGCACCATGGGGTACTCGCCGTCCGGGCGCTCCGCCGCCGGGATGAGGTCGGCGGGCACCAGCTTCGCGCGCCCGGTGGCCGTGGGGAAATGCGTCTGGAAGACGACCGGCTGCCCCGGGTCGCCCTCGTTCTCGCAGGGATAGGTCACCGACGAATCGCGCTCGAGCCGCTCCCAGGTGATGCCGCGGATCGAGTCCATGCCTTGGCGCATTTCATCGAACACCTCCCTGGGATGGCGGTAGGTCCAGGGCAGGCCGAGGCGCTTGGCCAGCTCGACGATGATCCACAAATCTTCGCGTGCTTCTCCGGGCGCCTTCAGCGCCCGGCGGCCGAGCTGCACCATGCGGTCGGTGTTGGTCACGGTGCCGTCCTTCTCCGGCCACGCGGTCGCCGGCAGGACGACGTCGGCCAGATAGGCGGTCTCGGTCAGGAAGATGTCCTGCACCACGAGATGCTCGAGCTTCGCCATAGCGGCGCGCGCGTGCTCGAGGTCGGGGTCGGACATGGCCGGGTTCTCGCCCATGATGTACATGCCGCGGATCTTGCCGTCGTACGCGGCGTTCATGATCTCCACCACGGTGAGGCCGGGCTTGCGATCGAGGGTCGCTCCCCAGAGCTTCTCGAAGCGCCGGTTCGCCTCGGCGTTGTCGACGCGCTGGTAATCCGGAAACACCATCGGAATCAGTCCCGAGTCGGAGGCGCCCTGCACGTTGTTCTGCCCGCGCAGCGGATGCAGGCCGGTGCCCGGCCTGCCGATCTGCCCGGTGATCATGGCGAGCGCGATCAGGCAGCGCGCGTTGTCGGTGCCGTGCACATGCTGGCTCACGCCCATGCCCCAGAGGATCATCGAGCCCTTCGAGGTCGCGTAGGCACGCGCGACCTCGCGGATCGTCTCGGCGGGAATGCCGCAGATCGGCGCCATCGCCTCGGGCGAGAAGCCCTGCGCGTTCTCCTTGATCGCGTCGAAGCCGCTGGTGCGGTCGGCGACGAACTTCTCGTCCACCAGGCCCTCCTCGATGATCGTGTGGATCATCGCATTGAGCAGCGCGACGTCGGTGTCGGGCTTGAACTGCAGCATGCGCCAGGCGTGGCGCGAGAGCTCGCTGCGCCGCGGATCGGCGTAGACGAGCCTGACGCCGCGCTTCGTCGCGTTCTTCATCCAGGTCGCCGCGACCGGGTGATTGACGACGGGGTTCGCGCCGATCACCAGCACGACCTCGGCCTTCAGCACGTCCATCACCGGGTTCGACACCGCGCCCGAGCCGATGCCCTCGAGCAGCGCTGCGACGCTCGACGCATGGCAAAGGCGCGTGCAGTGGTCGACGTTGTTCGTGCCGAAGCCGGTACGCACCAGCTTCTGGAAAAGGTATGCCTCCTCGTTCGACCCCTTCGCGGAGCCGAACCCGGCGAGCGCATAGCGGTCTTCGTCCCTGATGCGTTTCAATCCGCTCGCCGCGAGATCCAGCGCCTCCTCCCAGCTCGCCTCGCGGAACACTGCCGACCAGTTCGCGGGATCGACCTTGAAATCGGGCGATTTCTTCACCCCGGGCTTGCGGATCAGCGGCTTCGTCAGCCGGTGCGGGTGATGCGCATAGTCGAAGCCGTAGCGGCCCTTCACGCAGAGGCGATGATGGTTGGACGGGCCGTCCTTGCCGGTGACGAACTGGATCCTGTTCTCGGCGACATGATAGGTGAGCAGGCAGCCGACGCCGCAGAACGGGCACACCGACTCCACCTGCTTCTCGATCTTCTTCAACCCGACGCCGCGCGCGGGCATCAGCGCGCCGGTCGGGCACGCCTGCACGCACTCGCCGCACGCGACGCAGGTCGACTCGCCCATCGGATCGTCGAAGTCGAACACGATCTGCGAGCGGTCGCCGCGTCCGGCATAGCCGATGACGTCGTTCACCTGAACCTCGCGGCAGGCGCGCACGCAGCGCGTGCACTGGATGCACGCGTCGAGGTTCACCGCGATCGCGGGATGCGACAGGTCGGCTTTGGGTTGCGCTCTTTTTGCGAAGCGGGGCGAGCCTACGCCGAGGCGCGCGGCCCACTGCCGCAACTTGTTGTCGCGTGTGTATTCCTGCTCGGGCATGTCGGAGAGCAGCAGCTCGAGGACCATCTTCTGCGACGTGAGGGCGCGCGGCGAGTTGGTCGTCACCTCCATCCCCGGCGTGGGGAAGCGGCAGCAGGAAGGCGCAAGGGTGCGCTCGCCCTTGATCTCGACCACGCAGGCGCGGCAGTTGCCGTCCGACCTCTGGTTCCCGCCGTGGCAGAGGTGCGGAATATCGATGCCGTGCTTCTTGGCCGTCTCGATGATCTTCTCGTCGGGCCGGCCGACCACGACCTCGCCGTTCAGCTTGAACTCGATCGGCATCATCGCCAGCTGCTGGGTGGTCACTCGTTCCATTACTGCACCTTAGCCTTTCATCCCGATACCTCGTCGGGGAAGTACTTCATGACGCTCAACGCGGGATTGGGCGCGGCCTGGCCCAGGCCGCAGATCGACGCGTCCATCATTGCCTGTGAGAGTTCCTGGAGGAGCGGCTGGTTCCACCGCTTTTCCTTCATCAGCTCGACGGCCTTGCCGGTGCCGACGCGGCAGGGGGTGCACTTGCCGCAAGACTCGTCGTGGAAGAACTTCATCAGGTTGAGCGCAGCGCCGCTCGCTTTGTCGCGGTCCGACAGGACGACCACCGCCGCGGAGCCGATGAAGCAGCCGTGCGGCTGCAGGGTATCGAAGTCGAGCGGAATATCGGCCTTCGAAGCGGGCAGGATGCCGCCCGAAGCGCCGCCCGGCAGGTAGCCATAGAGCGCATGGCCCTCCAGCATGCCGCCGCAGTATTCATTCACCAATTCGAGAAGCGTGATTCCAGCAGGAGCGAGATGCACGCCCGGCTTCTTGACGCGGCCGGACACCGAGAACGAGCGCAATCCCTTGCGCCCGTTACGGCCTTTGGCGGCGAACCATTGCGGGCCCTTCTCGACGATCTCGCGCACCCAATACACGGTCTCCATGTTGTGCTCGAGCGTCGGCCGACCGAACAGGCCGACCTGCGCGACGTAAGGCGGACGAAGGCGCGGCATGCCGCGCTTGCCCTCGATCGATTCGATCATCGCCGATTCCTCGCCGCAGATGTAGGCGCCGGCGCCGCGGCGCAGGTGGATCGGCGGCAGGGCGCAGGCGGGGTCGCGCCTCAGCGATTGCAGCTCTTTCTCCAGGATGGCGCGGCACGCGGCGTATTCGTCGCGCAGGTAGACCCAGATCTCGCCCACGCCGGCACACCAGGCGGCGACCAGCATGCCTTCGAGGAAGCGATGCGGGTCGCGCTCGAGATACCAGCGGTCCTTGAACGTTCCGGGCTCTCCCTCGTCGATGTTCACCGCCATGACGCGGGGCGCCGGCTCGGCGGCGACCAGGCGCCATTTGCGCCCCGCCGGGAAGCCCGCGCCGCCCAGGCCGCGCAGGCCCGAGTCCTCCATGAGCTTGGTGATTTCGTCGCGGGTTCGCTTGCCGTCGAGGCAATCCTTGAGGAGCCGGTAGCCGCCGTCCTTCCGGTATTCGGCATAGCCGATGTAACGCGGCTTTTCCGGCCCCGTTTCGCCGCGCGCCACGGCTTTCTTCACCGCCTCCGCGGTAGCGTGGCCCACGGGGTTTTTTCCCACCACGACGCACGGCGCCACTTCGCAGCGTCCCACGCACGGCGCCGGAATCACGCGTACGGAGCTGCCGAGATCCATCTCCAGTAGCTCGCGCGCTCCGGCGAGCTCGCAGGCAATCGAATCGCACACTCGGACGGTGAGCTTGGGCGGCGGCGCCTCGCCCTCTTTCACCACCTCGAAGTGATGGTAGAAAGTGGCCACCTCGTAGACCTCGGTGAGCGCGAGTCGCATCTCGTGCGCGAGCGCGGCGAGCGGCTCGGCGGGAAGGTAGCCGTAATGGTCGTTCAACCGGTGCAGGTGCTCGATCAGCAGGTCGCGGCGCCGAGGCGCGTCGCCGAGCAGCCGGCGCACCTCGTCCAGGGCTTTGGCGTCGAGCGCCCTGCCCTTGGGAATCGGCCGGGTTTTCTTGGTCATGGGGACGCCTATTATCGGCCCGCATCGGCGGCGGCTTCTTGACTGCGGTCAATCGCTTCCTAGCGCGGCAGGTCGGCCGCGGTCCAGCCGCCGCCGAGCGCCCGGATCAGCGCCACGCTCGCCGTCAGCCGCTGGCCGAGGATGTTCGCCGCGGTGCGCTGGTTGGCGAGCAGCGTCGCCTGCGCGACGATGACGTTGAGATAGCTGACCACGCCCGCCTGGTACTGGTTCGTGGTCAGCTCGAGCGCGCGGCGCGCCGCCTCGACCACCTCGTCTTGCAGCACCGCTTCTTCCTCGAGGATGCGCACGGTGGCGAGGTTGTCCTCGACCTCCTGGAAGCCGGCGAGCACCGTCTGCCGGTAGGTGGCGACCTCCTCGTCGTAGGCGCCGATCGCCTGGGCTTTCTGCGCGCTGCGCAGGCCCGCGTCGAACAGGGGCTGAGCGAGCGCGGCGCCGAGCGACCAGAAGCGGGTCGGCGCGGTGAAGAGATTGCCGAAGTCGGTGGTGCGCGAGCCGCTCGCCGCGGAAAGCGTCACGCTGGGAAAGAACGCCGCCTGGGCGACGCCGATGCGCGCGTTCGCCGCGGCGGTGCGCCGCTCCGCGGCGGCGACGTCCGGGCGGCGCTCGAGCAGCTCGGAAGGAAGCCCCGCGGGAATGACCGGCATGCGCGCGGCGAGCGGCGCCCGCGCAAGCGAGAAGCTGGCCGGAGCGAGGCCGAGCTGCAGCGCGATGGCGTGCTCGAGCTGCGCGCGCTGCACGCCGATGTCGATTAGCTGCGCCTGCGTGCTCTTCAGCTGCACTTCCGCCTGCACGACCTCGACGCGCGCCGCGACCCCGGCAGCGTAGCGATTGCGCGTCAGCTCGACGGTGCGCTGGTAGGCCTCCACCGTCTCCTCGAGAGTGCGGCGATTGGCGTCGGCGACGCGTAAGGCGAGATAGTTCTGGGCGAGCGTCGCCTGCGCCGAGAGCCGCGCCGCCTCCAGGTCGGCGGCGCTCGCCTGCGCCTCGGCCGCGCCGGCCTCCACCGAGCGGCGCACGCCACCCCAGAAATCCGGTTCCCAGCTGGCGTTCAGCGAGGCGCTGAAGTTGTTCACCGCACCGCTGGCGAAAGACGGGGCGTTCGGCAGCGAAGGCGATTTGGTGCGCGTCGCCGCGCCGTTCAGGTTGAGCGCCGGAAAAAGCCCGGCGCGCGCCTGCTCGGCGAGCGCTCGCGCCTGCCGCAGGCGCGCCTCGGCGATGCGCAGGTTCTGGTTGGAGATGTCGATGCGCGCGACCAGCACGTCGAGCTCGGGATCGCCGAACATCGCCCACCATTCGCCGCGCGGCACGGCGTCTTGCGGCTGCGCAGTCCGCCATCCCGGCGGCAGCTCCTTGTACTGCGCGGGCGCTTCCACTTTCGGACGCACATAGTCCGGGCCGACGGCGCAGCCGGCCAGCATGGCGACGACGATGATCGGCAGGCGCTTCATGCCGCGCTCGGCTCTTCGCGCCGGCCGAAGCGGCGCCGCGACCAGAGGCGGAAACGGTCGAGGTAGAGATAGACGACCGGCGTGGTGTAAAGGGTGAGCAGCTGGCTCAGCAGCAGGCCGCCGACGATCGCGATGCCGAGCGGCTGGCGAAGCTCGGCGCCGTCCCCGCGCCGCAACACGAGGGGCAGCGCGCCGAGCAGCGCCGCCATGGTCGTCATCAGGATCGGCCGCAAGCGCAGCAGGCAAGCGCGCAGGATCGCCTGCTCGGGCGCGAGCCGCTCCGCGCGCTCGGCGGCGAGCGCGAAATCGACCATCATGATGGCGTTCTTCTTCACCAGGCCGATGAGCAGGAAAACGCCGATCAGCGCGATGACGGTGAACTCCTGCCGGAAGGCGATGAGAGCGAGCAGCGCGCCGACGCCCGCCGAAGGCAGGGTCGACAGGATGGTGAGCGGATGCACGACGCTCTCGTAGAGGACGCCGAGGACGATGTACATCGCGAGGATGGCGGCGAGGATGAGCCAGGGCTGGCGGGCGAGCGTCGTCTGGAAGGAGCGCGCCGTGCCCTGGAAGGAGCCGTAGACCGTCGCCGGCACGCCGATGCGCGCCGCCGTCTCCTCGATCGCGGCGCCCGCCTGCGAGAGCGAGACCCCCTCGGGCAGGTTGAAGGAGATCGTCGCGGCGGCGAACTGGCCCTGGTGGTTGACCGAGAGCGGCGTGTTGGTGAACTCGTAATGCGCGATGGCCGCGAGCGGCACGCGCTCCCCGCCGCTCGAGAAGACATAGACGTCCTTCAGCGCCTCCGGGCCCTGCGCATAGCGCGGGTCCACCTCCATCACGACCCGATATTGGTTGCGCTCGGTGTAGATCGTCGACACCACCGACTGGCCGAATGCATTGCCGAGCGTCGTGTCGACGATGTCCGGCGTGATGCCGAGCCGCGCCGCGGTCTTGCGGTCGATGACCAGCGACGCCTGCAGGCCGCGCGTCTCCTGGTCGCTCGACACGTCGGCGAGCTCGGGCACGCTCTGCAGCGCGGTCTGCAGGCGCAGCGTCCAGGTGCGCAGGGCCTCCAGATCGTCGCTCTGCA
>DASQYN010000056.1:0-2056 GCA_035639215.1 Burkholderiales bacterium | reverse complement strand
CGCGGCGCGCTACGCCGCGTGGGCGACCCTGACGGTCGCCGGAAAGCAGAAGCACCGTCACGGCGTGCTCTTCAAGACGCCGCACAAGCTCGACGCCATGCGCCTTATCCCCGTGCCGGTGGAGCCGCGCCACCGGGAAGGCTTCGCGCTCACCGACCCGGGCACCGATCTCGCCGGCGCCCTCGACGAGGCGAATTACTGCATCTGGTGCCACGAGCAGGGCAAGGATTCCTGTTCCAAGGGCCTCAGAGAGAAAGCGCCGCTCGAGGACTTCCGCAAGAGCGTCTTCGGCGTGCCGCTCGCCGGCTGCCCGCTGGAAGAGAAGATCTCGGAATTCCACATGGTGAAGGCGCGCGGCGAGCCGCTGGCCGCTCTCGGCATCATTACCGTCGACAACCCGATGGTCGCCGGCACGGGGCACCGCATCTGCAACGACTGCATGAAGTCGTGCATCTATCAAAAGCAGGATCCGGTGAACATTCCGCAGGCCGAGACGCGCACCCTGAAGGACGTGCTCGAGCTGCCGTGGGGGTTCGAGATCTACTCGCTGCTCACGCGCTGGAATCCCTTCGACCTGCGTCGCCCGTATCCGAAGCCTGCTTCGCGAAGACGAGTCCTGGTGGTGGGCCTCGGCCCCGCCGGCTTCACGCTCGCGCACCACCTCATGAACGAGGGCCATACGGTGGTGGCCATCGACGGCCTCAAGATCGAGCCGCTCGATAGCGCGGTGTGCGGCGTCGACCCGCTCGGCAACCGGGTCGCCTTCGCGCCGGTGCGGGATATCGGACAGCTGCGCGAGCCGCTTGACGAGCGCGTCATGGCCGGCTTCGGCGGCGTCGCCGAGTACGGCATCACGGTGCGCTGGGACAAGAATTTCCTCAAGGTGCTTCGCCTGCTGCTCGAGCGGCGGCGCCAGTTCGCGATGTTCGGCGGCGTGCGCTTCGGCGGCACGCTGACGATCGACGAGGCATTCGCGCGCGGCTTCGACCACATTGCGCTCTGCGCCGGCGCCGGGCGGCCGACGGTGCTAGACATTCCGAACGGCTTCGCGCGCGGCGTGCGCGCCGCCTCCGACTTCCTGATGGCGCTGCAGCTCACCGGCGCAGCGAAGCGCGAGTCGATCGCCAACCTGCAGATCCGCCTGCCGATCGTCGTCATCGGCGGCGGCCTGACGGCGATCGACACCGCCACCGAGTCGCTCGCCTATTACGCCGTGCAGGTCGAGAAGTTCCTCGCGCGCTACGAGAGGCTCGAGGAGAAGCCCGCCTGGAACGCCGAGGAGCAGGCGATCGCCGAGGAGCTCATCGCCCATGCGAAAGCGCTTCGGCGAGCGCCGGCCGCCGAGAAGCAGGCGCTGCTGAAAAAATGGGGCGGCGCCACCATCGCGTACCGGCGGCGGCTGATCGACAGCCCCTCGTACACGCTCAACCACGAGGAGGTGGCGAAGGCGCTCGAGGAAGGGATCGTGTTCTCCGAGAACCTGACGCCGACGCGCATCGAGGTCGACCGATACGGTCACGCGCGCGCGGTTCGCTTCGCGAATGCGAAGCAGCAGGAGGTGGAGCTGCGGGCGGGCTCGGTGCTCATTGCGGCCGGCACGCAGCCGAATACCGTCCTGGCCCGCGAGGAAGGCGTGAGCCTCGCCCTCGACGGCAGGTATTTCCTCGCCTGCGACGAGGACGGCAACCCGGTGCGGCCGGAGCGGCACACCTCGAAACCGAAGCGCGCCGACGTGCTCCTTCACCGCTATCCCGACGGCCGCTTCATGAGCTTCTTCGGCGACCTGCACCCCTCGTACTTCGGCAACGTGGTCAAGGCGATGGGCAGCGCCAAGCAGGGTTTTCCGGTGCTCAGTCGCGTGCTTTCCCGGCGTGAGGCCGCTTCGCCGCTCGACGACGGCGCCTTCCTCGCCGCGCTCAACAGCGAGCTTCGGGCAGTGGTGCACGAGGTGCGCCGCCTCACGCCGACCATCGTCGAGGTGGTGCTGCGGGCGCCGGTGGCGGCTCGGCGGTTCCAGCCCGGCCAGTTCTACCGGCTGCAGAACTTCGAGACGCTC
>DASQYN010000055.1:0-7119 GCA_035639215.1 Burkholderiales bacterium | reverse complement strand
GTCGGCACCACGGCGGCGGGCGCGTCGTCCTCGAGCAGGATCTCGTGCTGCACCCCGCCCAGCGTCTCGATGAAGCGGCGGGAAAACTGCATCCGCTCGCGCGACAGGTAGTCGTCGATCTGGCGCTCCGGCACCGGCTGGCCGTTGATCGTCAGGCGCTTGTTCTGGTACTCGACGCGATCGCCCGGCAGGCCGACCACGCGCTTGATGTAGTCGAGCGAAGGATCCTCGGGATAGCGGAACACCATGACGTCGCCGCGCTTCGGGGCGCCGAGCTCGATGACCTTCTTGTTCACCACCGGCAGGCGGATGCCGTACGTGAACTTGTTCACCAGGATGAAGTCGCCGACCAGCAGCGTCGGCACCATCGAGCTCGAGGGGATCTTGAACGGCTCGACGAGGAACGAGCGAAGCAGGAAGACGATCAGGATGACGGGGAAGAAGCTGACGGAGTACTCGACCCACCATGGCTGCTTCCTTCCCGCGGGACGGCGCTGCCTCAGCCATAGCGCCTCCGCCGCCCAGACCGCTCCCGTCACGACCAGCAGGACGAAAAGAAAGAGAGCGAAGTTCAACTCTCGCCCCGTTGCAGGACCGCGAGGAACGCCTCCTGCGGGATCTCGACCGAGCCCACCTGCTTCATGCGCTTTTTCCCCTCTTTTTGCTTTTCCAGAAGCTTGCGCTTGCGCGTCACGTCGCCGCCGTAGCACTTGGCGAGGACGTTCTTGCGCAGCGCCTTGACGTTCTCCCGGGCGATGATGTGGCCGCCGATCGCCGCCTGCACGGCGACGTCGAACATCTGCCGCGGGATCAGGCCGCGCAGGCGCTCGACGAGCTCGCGCCCACGCCGCTGTGCGCCGTCGCGGTGCACCATGCTCGAGAGCGCGTCGACGCGCTCGCCGTTCACCAGGATGTCCAGGCGCACCATGTCCGCGGCGCGGTATTCCTTGAACTCGTAGTCGAGCGAGCCGTAGCCCCGCGTTATGGACTTCAGCCGATCGAAGAAGTCGAGCACGACCTCATTGAGTGGCAGGTCGTAGGAGACGACCACGTGCCGCGCCGAATAATGCATGTTGGTCTGCACGCCGCGTTTCTCCGTGCATAGCGTGATCACCGGGCCGACGTACTCCTGCGGCACGAAGATGCGGCACGCCATGATCGGCTCGCGAAACTCTTCGATCGTCTCGGCCGGCGGCAGGCGCGAGGGGTTCGACACCTGCTGCACGGCGCCGTCGCGCAGTTTCACCTCGTAGACCACCGACGGCGCGGTGGTGATGAGCGTCATGCCGTACTCGCGCTCGAGGCGCTCCTGGACGATGTCCATGTGCAAGAGGCCGAGGAAGCCGCAGCGGAACCCGAAGCCGAGCGCCTGCGAAGTTTCCGGCTCGTAGTGGAAGGAGGCATCGTTGAGGTGCAGCTTCTCCAGCGCGTCGCGCAGCGCCTCGTACTCGTTCGCTTCGACGGGATAGAGGCCGGCGAAGACCTGCGGCTTCACCTCCTTGAAGCCCGGCAGCGGCATGGCCGCCGGCCGGGCGGCGTGCGTCAGCGTGTCGCCCACCTTCGCGGCGCGCAGCTCCTTGATGCCGGCCGTGACGAAGCCCACCTCGCCGGCGCTCAAGCCGTCCTTGGCTCTCGATTTGGGCGTAAACACCCCCACCTGATCGCACAGGTAGTCGGCGCCGGTGCTCATCAGGTGGATCCGCTCCCTGGGCTTGAGCGTGCCGTCGACCACCCGCAAGAGCATCACTACGCCCACATAGTTGTCGAACCACGAGTCGATGATGAGCGCCTTCAGGGGCGCGTCCGCATTGCCCTTCGGCGGCGGCACGCGCCGGATCACCGTCTCGAGGATCTCGTCGACGTTCTCGCCGGTCTTGGCGCTCGCGAGGATCGCATCCTTCGCCGCGATACCGATCACGTCCTCGATCTCCTGGATGGCGCGCGCCGGATCGGCCGACGGCAGGTCGATCTTGTTCAGCACCGGGATCACTTCCACGCCCTGCTCGATCGCGGTATAGCAGTTGGCGACCGTCTGCGCCTCCACGCCCTGGGAGGCGTCGACCACGAGAACCGCCCCCTCGCAGGCGGCGAGCGAGCGGCTCACCTCGTATGAGAAGTCGACATGCCCCGGGGTGTCGATCAGGTTCAGCAGGTAGGTCTCGCCATTGCGAGCCTTGTACTGCAGCGCCGCGGTCTGTGCCTTGATGGTGATTCCGCGCTCGCGCTCGAGCTCCATCGAGTCGAGCACCTGCTCGGCCATCTCACGCGCTTCGAGCCCCCCGCACATCTGGATGAACCGGTCGGCGAGCGTCGACTTGCCGTGGTCGATGTGCGCAATGATGGAGAAATTGCGAATGTGGGCCGAAGACGTCAAAGCGGGCTCTGCAGCATATAAAAGAAAGAGGGTGCCGCCTGCGCTGACTGCGGGGCACCCTCCTCGACGGCTATTCTAGGGGATTTGCTGCAGGGCCGCGTCGCTGAGACGGGTGCGGCACAGCTCCTTGCCCTCGGCGTTGGTCAGCACCGGCACGAACCGCCCGTAACGCTCCTTAAGCTCGTCGCAGCCGTCGACGTCGACCTCTTCGAACGCGACGCCGCGCTCGCGCAGCGCCGCGGCCATCTCCTCGCAGAGGTGGCAGTGGCGCCGACCATAAAGCCTTAAGGACACTACCCCTTGTCGGTCAGTCCGGAGATCGTGACGAAGGCCATGACCTCGCCGCGCTTCACCTGCAGGGTGATGACGCTGTTCTTCTCCAGCGAGGCAAGCAGCTTGTTGAACTGCTCGGCCGACTTGAGCTCCGTCTGCTGCCCCTTGTGCACCAGGATGAGAAGCACGTCGCCCTTGCGCACATCGGCACGCGAGTCGGCGCGCACCTCCGTCACCACCAGTCCATGGGAGAGCTTGAGCTCCTTCTTCTGCTCGGCGCTGAGCTCGGCGACGACGATGCCCAGCCGGTTGGCCTGCGCCTCGGCGGCCTTCTGCGGCCGGGGTCGATCGGCCGCCGCGACACGGTCCTCCACCAGCTCGCCGACCGCGATGGAGAGCTTGCGCGTCGCGCCCTTGCGCCAGACCTCGAGCGGCACCTGCGATCCGGGACGCGTGCCGCCGACGATGCGCGGCAGGTCGCTCGAGCTCTCGACGGCCTTGCCGTCGAAGGAAAGGATGATATCGGTCGTCTCGACGCCGGCCTTCTCCGCCGGGCTGCCCTTCTCGACGGAGTTGACCAGCGCGCCGCGCGAGCGGTCCAAGCCGAAGGATGTGGCGAGGTCGCGCGTCACTTCCTGGATCACCACGCCGATGCGCCCGCGCGACACGCGGCCCTTGTCCTTGAGCTGCTTCTGCACGTCGAGCGCGACGTCGGCCGGAATGGCGAACGAGAGCCCCATGAATCCGCCGGTGCGGCTGTAGATCTGCGAGTTGATGCCTACCACCTCGCCGCGCAGGTTGAAGAGCGGCCCGCCGGAGTTCCCCGGATTGATCGCCACGTCGGTCTGGATGAACGGCACGAAGTTCTCCTGCGGCAGCGAGCGGCCCTTCGCGCTGACGATGCCGGCGGTGACCGAGTTCTCGAAGCCGAACGGCGCGCCGATGGCAACCACCCATTCCCCGACCTTGAGCTTCGTCGGATCGCCGAAGCGCACGGCAGGCAGCCCGGCCGCATCGATCTTGATCAGGGCGATGTCGGTGCGCTTGTCGGCGCCAATGACCTTCGCCTTGAACTCGCGCTTATCCGGCAGCTTGACGTTGATCTCGTCGGCGCCTTCGATGACGTGCGCGTTCGTGAGCACGTAGCCGTCGCCGCTGATGATGAAGCCCGAGCCGAGCGAGCGGCTCTCCGAGCGCGGGGCAGGTGCCTGCGGGGCCTGCCCCGGGCCCGGGCGCGGGATGAAGCGCCGGAAAAACTCCTGGATTTCCTCATCCTCGAGGCCTGGCACCTGCGGCAGCGCCTGGGTGCGCCGCACGGCCTGCGTGGTGCTGATGTTGACCACCGCCGAGCCCTGCTCCTCCACCAGCCGGGTGAAGTCGGGCAGATCGCGCGTCTGGGCTATGGCCGCGGCGCAGAATGCCGCAAGCCAAAGGGCGGCTACGGCTTTCGTTGTTCTCATTGGACTCTCCTGGGCCCCCTATCGGGGGGCGTGCTCAACCACGGGACTACGATACTCGACCGCGTCGGCAATGCGCTGCACGCTCGTCGCGGGGGCTTCACCGACTACGGTGATGCGGTGGTTCGCCACTTCGCGAGTATAGATGTGGATGGCGCCCAGGCTGGCGAGTCCGGGCGCCGCGTCGGCGCCCGGGCGTAGGGGCTCGATGAATACTGACACCGCCGCAAGCCCGTCAGAGTAGACGAGCTGGCCGACCGGCCGGGACTCGCCCATGCGCCGCTTCAGCTCGCCCACCTTCTGAAACCCCGGCAGCTCCGGATTGACGCTCCACCCCTCGAGATGCGCCGGAACCGCATCCGCATCCTCGACCCGCCAAGGGCGGGAGGCGTTGCGCGGCTTCACCATGCTGGGCGACACACGCCCGATCGTGAGCTGCGTGAAGGTGAACTGCTCCACCATACTTCCAGCGGCGTCGACCGTCGTCGCGCGCACCAGCATGCCGCTGTTGACGTCAGCGTAGAGCCGGTAGCCATAGCGCAAGTCGTCCTTGGGGACGAGCACCACCGCCTGGCACTCGAAGCCGCCCACCCGCTCCTTTCCGCCCAGCCGGATGTCGTAGTGCTCGGTAAGCATGCCGACCTGCTCGGGAAGAAGCCGCGGGAAGCTGCGGTCGGCAGTCCGCCGCTCGACTTTCACCACCCCGCTCTGCGGCAGGTAGCAGCGTAGCGTGTCCCGGGTCCGCACGATCTCGCGAGGCATGCCGTCCAGCACCTCCAGGCGCTCCACGTCGCCTTCGGCGAGCCGCGTGATCCGGGAGGTCTCCGTGCGCCCGCCCTGCTGATAGACGAACGTGCCGGTGTAGGAAAGGCTGCGCGAGGCATCCTGGATCTTCTTCAGCCAGGCCAGCGTCTCCGGCGACTGGGAATGCGCGGCGCCGGCGAGCGCCACGCAGACCGCTGCGAGCGTCGCCCGCAGCGTCACTTGGCCGTCTCGTCCGCCGGCTCGGAGACCGTTCGAATGTACGGCGCCATGCCCTGCAGGTAGACGCGCGGTGAGGAGCTCTGATGCGCGAGCAGATAGTCGTTCGCCGCCTTGGGAAGGGCCCTCACCGGGACGACGGCGGCCTTCGGCGCTGCCGGCGCCTGGGCAAGGTGCGACCCCTGCCTCGGCTGCGGCGCGAAGGCGAGCCAGCCCACCAGACCGACGGCCGCCACGCTGGCGGCAGCCGCCAGCACGAGCCTAGGGCGCGGCTTCCCGATCGCCGGCGCGAGCACCGTAGGCTCGGCGGCGAGGCGCTCACCGAGGCGCGCGGCGAAGCGCTCGGAAAGCAGCGGCGTGTCGCGCATCGCGTCGCTGATCAGGTGGTACGTGCGCCAAGCTTCAACGGCTTCGCCGTCCCGGCGCAGCGCGTCGATGGCAGCCGCCGCGCCGCGATCGTCCAGCTCGCTGTCCATCAGTTGCGAAATCTTGTCTTTCATAACGCCCCTACCAACGCTTGTCCTTGCGCGTCCCCAACAGCGGCCGCAGCTGCTCGGCAATGGCCTCGCGCGCCCGGAAGATGCGCGAGCGCACTGTGCCGATCGGGCAGTCCATCACTTTCGCGATGTCCTCGTAGCTCATGCCCTCGATCTCGCGAAGCTGGATCGCGGTGCGCAGCTCTTCCGGCAGCCGCTCGATCGTCGAGTTCACCGTCTGTGCGATCTCGTTCGACAGCAGCACGCTTTCCGGCGTGTTGATGTCGCGCAACTGCTCGCCCTCCTCGAAGCCTTCCGCCTCTTCGGCCTCTACCTCGGTCGAGGTCGGCGCCCGCCGACCCATGGCCATGAGGTAGTTCTTGGCCGTGTTGATACCGATCCTGTACAGCCACGTATAAAAGGCGCTATCGCCACGGAACGCGGGGAGCGCGCGATAGGCCTTGATGAACGCCTCCTGCGTCACATCCTCGACCTCCGAAGGATCGCGGATGAAGCGCGAAAGCAGCCGGCCCAGCTTGCGCTGGTACTTCTCCACGAGGAGCTCGAACGCCCGCTTGTCGCCACGCTGCGCCCGCGCGACCAGCTCGCGGTCGATATCGCGGTCAGACATCGCGTGACAAGGGCTCCCCACCCCCGGACTGCGGCCTTGCGACTGCGGTCCGTGCGCTACGCCTATGTGCCATAGACGCACGTCCTTTGAAATAGTTCGACGCCAGGAAAGCTCGCCCCTTAGCCCGCGAGTTGCTCGGCCGCCACGTCGGGCAGCTTGCCCCAGAGCGCCCAGATGCGCAGCCGCCGGAACTCGCCGCGCTCCACCATGTCGCCCGCGACCAGCACGGTCCGCGGGCCGCGCCAGCGGAGCGCCGGCGCGCCGAGGCTGAAGGTGACGAAGAGCCGGCTGACGTAGCGGCGCGCCCCGACGGCGGCGACGACGGTCTCCCCGCTGCCTAGCTCGACCCGCGCTTCATCGGCAGCGAGCTCGATGGCACATACCGCATCGCGGCCGCGCAGCAAGGCGCGGCTCCAGGCGGCTGCGACGCCGAGCGCAAGCAGGGCCCCGCCGAGCGCCAGCCCGGAGACGCCCCCCAGGAGAGCGACCACGGCCAGGCCGGCCGCGCCGTGCGCGGCGACGATTGCGCCGGCAAGCCGGTAAGAGGGACGAAGCTCGAGGCGCAGGACCGCGCTCAAGGGGCGCTCAGGCGCGCACTAAGACGAGCGTACCGTTGGTACCGCCGAAGCCGAACGAGTTGGAGAGCGCCGCGCGGATGGACAGGCGGCGAGCCTCGTTAGGTACGTAGTCCAGATCGCATTCCGGGTCGGGCGTGTGCAGGTTGATGGTCGGCGGAGAAATCTGATCGCGCAGCGCGAGCGCGGTGAAGACGGCTTCGACGCCGCCGGCGGCGCCGAGCAGGTGGCCGGTCATCGACTTGGTCGAGTTGACCGCCACCTTCCTGGCGCGCTCGCCGAGCAGGCGTTTCACGGCGATCGTCTCGGCGACGTCGCCGAGCGGCGTGGACGTGCCGTGCGCGTTGATGTA
>DASQYN010000054.1:0-4324 GCA_035639215.1 Burkholderiales bacterium | reverse complement strand
CGTTCAGCCGCTCCTTGAGCGTCTGCACCTCGAGCGCGGCGCGCTGGTACACGGGATGGTTCTTGCCGTAGACCTGCGAGGCCTCGTCGAGCCGCCCCTCGGCCGCCTGCAGCCCGGTCTTCACCGTGATGATGTAGGGGTTCGACAGCACTTCGGGCAGCTCGCCCGCGGCGCCGACGCTGCCCGCCGCGTCCTTCGCCTGCTGGTAGCGGATCTGCGCGTCGCTCACCGCGGCGCGCGCCGCCGAGAGCTGGGCGGAGATCTCCGCGAGGCGCGTGTAGTCGATCTCGCCACGCTCGTCGCCGCCGATCACGCCGTTCTTCTTCTGGTAGGCGGCGAGCCGGGTCTGCGCCTGTGTCACGTCAGCGCGCAGCGCCTTCACCTGCTGGTCGAACCACGCGGCGGCCTCGCGCGAGGGCTCGATGCGCATCTCGAGCGCGGTCTGCAGGTAGGCCTTGGCGAAGCCGTTGGCCACCGCCTGCGCCTTCTTCGGGTCGCCCGAGGAGAACTTGATGGTGATGATGTTGCTCGCCCCGCTGTCGACCTTCAGTTTCTCCAGCAGCTGGGCGGCGGCCCATTCCTCCACCGTGCCGACGCCGCCGGTCTCGCTCTCCCACTGCTCGCGCACGCCGGGCTGCTGCGCGAGGTGCAGGTCGCGCACCACGCGCTGCGCGACCTTGCCGCTCTGGATGAGGTCCATCTGGGTGAAGATGTAGCCGGCGCGCTCGCGCGGCGCGACGCGCTCGGGCGACATCGTCTGCTCGTCGCGCGCGTCGATGAGCACGGTGGCGATGGCGTCGTAGCGCTTCGGCACCACCAGCGCCACCACCACCGCGGCGATCACGGTGAAGGCGAACACCAGCAGGAACGCCTTGCGGCGCGCCTTCAGCGCGAGCCAGTACTGGGTGAGATCCATGGTTTGACTCCCTGTCCTAGAAGATCGATTCTTTGACGAAGATCACGTCGTCGGCCTTGACGATGTCCTGCAGGCTCGCGTCCTTCTCCACCACCTTGCCGTCGCCGCCGACGCGGCGCAGCTTGACGCGCCGGTCGCTGCCGCGCGGCGTGATGCCGCCGCCGACCGAGATCGCCTGCATGACGGTCATGTTCTGCGTCACCGGGTAGGCCCCGGAGCGGGTCACCTCGCCGTAGATATAGAACACCGGCGCGCGGTCGACGTAGACCGTGTCGCCGCCCTTCAGCTCGAAGTCCTTGGCGAGCGTGCTGACCTTGCGCGCCTCGCCGTCGCGGATCACGGTCACGCTGTCCGCGCCGCCCGCGGCGACGCCGCCCGCCGCGGCGATGATGTCGGGCAGCTTGAGGTGCGCTTCCTCGAGCGGATAGCGCCCGGGATGGACCACCAGGCCCAGCACCGAGACCTGGCGGCTGCGCACCGTGGTGAGCGCGACGCTCACCTGCGGTGCTTTGAGGAACTGGCCCTTCTTCAGCGCGCCGGCGATGGCGTTGGCCGCCTCGCCGGGCGTCGCGCCGCCGATCTTCATCTGCCCGACCAGCGGCATGTCGATCGTGCCACGCTCGGAGAGGCGCGCCTCGGTCGTCAGGTCGGGCTGGCCGAAGACGGTCACGCGCACCGTGTCGCCGGGACCGAGCTTCTGCGCACCCTGCGCGAGGCCCGTCGCCGAAACCGCCATCATGAGTAAGACCATCGCTATGCGAATCATCGTCACCTCTCGCTCCATAATTAAGGCTTCATCCCGGATACGTATTCGATATGTGCCGTCTCGCGCAGGCGCCGCACCTCGGCCTGCGCCATCTCTAGGCGCTTGCGCGCCGCCAGGAAGCGCTCGATCAGCGGCGCCGCCTGCGCCTCGCCGAGCGGCGCGTCCTCGGCGTGCTCGAGCTGGATCACCGACGCGCCGCCGGCCGACCCGGAATAGGCCGGCCGGACGAACACGGCGATCTCGCCGTCCTTCATGCGCGCAAGGCGCGGCAGGTAGGAGAGCGGCAGCTCCTCGGCGGGCTGCGCGAGCGACACGCGCTCGAAGCGCGCCTCGCGCTCGCGCAGCCAGGCGGCAAGCTCCTCGAGGTTCGTGGCGCGCGCGCTTTGCGCGCGCAACGCGTCGACCAGCTCGGCCGGCGCGTCGACGATCAGCTCGCGCAGGCGGTAGATGCGGCGCTCGGCGAAGAGCGGCGGATTGTCGGCGTAGAAGGCGTGCACCTCCTCGCGCGGCACACCGGCGGGCGAGAGCCGGTCCATGTAGGCCTGGGCGAGCACCTGGCGCCGCGCCGCGTCGATCGAGCCCGCCACTTTCGGGTCGCGGTCGAGGCCGAGCGCGAGCGCGCGCTGCACCAGCAGCTCTCGGTCGATCACCTTCTCCAGCGCTTCGCGCATGCCCGCGCCTTCGACCGGGGCGAGGCTGGCGACCGAGATCTCGGCGCCGTTCACCCTGGCGAGAATCCGCGCGTCGGCCGAGGCGCGCTCGCAGCCGAGCGGGGCGACGCTCAGCGCGCCGATGAGGAGGGCGCGCAGCATCAGTACGGGCTCGCGAGGCGCCGGTGCGCCACCCAGGCGCACGCGAAGAGGCCGGCGAGCGCGAGCGCCCAGCGGCTGCCGTCGCGCCGCTGCGACACCGCGAAGCTGAATTCCGGCGCCGGCGCTGCGGACACCGCGCGCACCTCGACGCCGGCGTCGAGCCGCCGGGCCACCGCAGCGTCGAGCCCCGCGGCGGCGGCGCGGAAGCCGCCGAACGGCCCGCCGGCGAGGCTGAGGCGGTAGACGTCGGCGAAGGAATAGAGTGCCGGCGGCGTCGCCGCGGGCGCGCCGGCCTCGAACGGCAGCAGCGGCGCCTCGACGGCGGCCGCGCCGCCGCCGAGCGACAGGGCGAGCAGCATCAGAAGCGGGCGAAGGATCTTCATGCGGGTCTCGGCATCCTAGGCAGGGTCTGTTACGTCACTCGCCCCCGACGCTCGCCCGGCGATGCACCGGACGGACTAAACGCCGGGCGGCGGGCGGGCACAAAAACAAATTCAGGGACGGAGCCCGATCTCTTCAACGCATGGAATGCAAACTTCGTTTCGCCAGCCTTGCCCATCGCTGTGCCGGAAGAGTTCGGGCTCCGTCCCCGATTGCGAATGCAAAAAAAACGGGCCATCGGCCCGTTTTCTTGGTGGCGGGGTCTTCGTTACGGATTGAGGATGCGCAGCTCGAGCGCCTTGCCGATGGCCTGGGTGCGGTTCACGACGTTGAGCTTGCGCAGGATCTTCTGCACGTGGTTCTTGACGGTGAGCGGGCTGATCTTGAGGATCGCGCCGATCTCGAAGTTGGACTTGCCGAGGTAGATCCACTTCAGGATGTCCAGCTCGCGCACGGTGAGCACGCTGCCGCCGCCCGCCTTGTCGCCGGCCGCCTCGGTGCGCTTGGCGAGCTGCGTGCGCACCCACGCGGCGTGCAGCGAGGGGGCGAGAAGCTGCGCGAGGTAGGCCTGGCGCGCCGTGACGCTGCTGGGACGGCAGGCGAAGGTGAACAGGCTGAGCGCGCGGCCTTCGGCATCGTGCACGCCGTGCACGAGGAGCTGCGTCGCGCCGAGCTTCTCCAGCTCGCGCACGAAGCCGCCGCTGCCGAGCGTGGCGGGCGCGCCGTTGCCGCCCGAGACCTCGACCACCACCGGCTGGTAGCGGCGCTCCTCCCAGGTCTTCAGCAGGGTGGGCGCGACCGCCGTGTCGCGCAGGAACATGTCGGAGAAGAGCGTCGGCTCGGGCGTGGTCATCGAGAAGCCGTCGGCGCGGAATGCCGGCGGCTTGCCGAGGCAGAGCGTGCAGATGAGCAGCTCGTGCCGGATCAGGCTCTGCAGCAGGCCCTGCGTCCAGCTGAAGAAGTGCGCGCGCGCGTGCACGCGCAGCGAGGCGTCGAGGTTGAGGACGATCGACTCGATCTGCAGGAAATCGGTCTGCGACGAGGGCGCCTCGGGCGCCGTGGCTTCCGCACTTCCCGGAAGAATCGGTGCCCCTGCGGTGTCTGGCGAAATGTGTGGCGAACTGAGCGCCGAGGTGAGTGCGGTAGTCATAGCGATTCGCAATATAGTGGGATGATTCGTTCGGACGTTCGACGCCGCCAGGCGCAAAACGCTAGTCCGATAAGGCTACTGATGCCGGCGCGGCGCCACGTCGTGGTTGAACCGGCGTCGCCTAACCTGCCGGGGCTTTGCAAGCAACGCCCGAAAGTCCCGTCCGTTCCCCGCGCCGCCCGCCGTTCCGCACCGAGCGGCGGCTGCTGCACAGCCAGCCGGGCACCGGCGCGCTGCTCGTCGCCGCGCTCGACCCGCTGGTGGCGATCGGCATGCTGGCCGCGGTGGTGGCGCTGTTC
>DASQYN010000053.1:0-4897 GCA_035639215.1 Burkholderiales bacterium | reverse complement strand
CTGCCCGAGGAGCTGCGCTCGCTCGCCCTGGAGCGCGAGCTGGTGGTGACCGACATCGGCGTCTACCCGTTCATCAACGCCGAGCAGTGCGAGGCGATCTATAACGAGATCGCGGTGGCGCTGCTCGACTTCATGTACGAGCGGCCGGCGGCGAAGGACGTGCTGCGCGGCAAGACGTTCGTCCGCCAGCTTCACTGAAACTCGGGGTTTAGAATGCCCCGGTGCCGGCCGATCCGTTCTCGAGCGCGCTCGAGCTCGCTCGCGCGATCCGCGAACGGCGGCTCGCTTGCCGCGAAATCGTCGAGCTCTATCTTTCCCGCATCGAGCGGCATAACGGCGCGCTGAACGCCGTCTGCACGCTCGACGCCGCCGGGGCGCGACGGCGCGCGGCGCAAGCCGACGAAGCGCTATCGCGCGGCGAGGTGTGGGGGGCGCTGCACGGCGTGCCGATGACCCTCAAGGACGCGCTCGAGACGGCGGGCTTGCGCACCACCGGCGGCCATCCGCCGCTCAAGGACTACGTCCCTCGGCGCGATGCGCCGGCGGTCGCGCGCCTTCGCGCGGCAGGCGCCGTGCTGCTCGGCAAGACCAACGTGCCGCCGCTATCGGCCGACTATCGCGCCGACAACCCGATCTTCGGCCGCACCAACAATCCCTGGGACCTCGAGCGCACGCCCGGCGGCTCCACCGGCGGCGGCGCCGCAGCCGTGGCGGCCGGGCTCTCGGCCTTCGACGTCGGCTCCGATCTCGCCGGCTCGGTGCGCACGCCGGCGCATTTCTGCGGGCTGTTCGCGCTCAAGGCCACCGAGCACCGGATTCCCAATGCTGGTCATATTCCGGAGCCGCCGGGAATGCCGCGTGCCGTGCGCCACATGAACGTGCTCGGACCGCTCGCACGCTCGGTCGAGGACCTCGGCTTGATCGCGCGCGTTCTCTCCGGCCCGGACGCGGCCGAGCCCGACGTGCCGCCGGTGCCCTGGGTCGACGCCGAGGACAAGGCGCTGCGCGGTGCGCGCATTGCCTGGAGCGCCGACTTCGGCGGCATCCCGGTCACGCGCGAGACGCGCCAGGCGATTGAAAAGCTGGGCGCCGAGCTCTCGCGCCTGGGCTGCGTGGTCGAGGAGCGCAATCCCGGCAGCTTCGATTTCGAGGCGGCATGGGAGACGTGGGGCGAGATCGCCATCGCCGAGCGCGCCGCGACCGGACGCGAGAGAAGCGCCGAGCGCGTCGCCGCCCTCAACGCGACCCTCGGCGAGCATTACGCCGTAGCGCGCGGCTCGGCCAAAGGGGTGCGCGCCGGTGTCGCCGAGTACATGGTCGCCCTCAACCGGCGCGACTCGCTTATCGCCGCCCTGGAGGAATTCTTCCAGCACTGGGACGCATTTCTGTGTCCGGTGACGGTGAGCCCGGCGATTCCTCATCTGCCCTTCGGCACGCCGATCGACGTCGACGGCCGCCAAGTGCCCTATTTCATCGCCGGCACGGCGTATACCTGCCCGTTCAACCTGACCGGCCATCCGGCGGCCGTGCTGCCGCTCACGCGCAGCAAGGAGGGACTGCCGATCGGCGTGCAGGTTCTCGGCAAGCGCTGGAGCGAGCCCGCGCTCCTCGCGTTGTGCGGGAAGCTCACCGGCATCACCGGTCCTTTTGCACCGCCGCCGAGGTTCAAGGGATGAAGATCGACTGGGACGTTCCGGTCCGCATGGACGACGGGCTGCTGCTGCGCGCGGACATCTATCGTCCCGAAGGTGCGGGCAGGTACCCGGTCATCTTCAGCTACGGCCCCTACGGCAAGGGCCTCGCGTTCCAGGAGGGCTACAGCACCGCCTGGGGGATCATGGCGCGCGACTATCCCGATGCGCTCGCCGGCTCCTCGAACCGCTATCAGAACTGGGAGGTGGTCGACCCGGAGAAGTGGGTGCCCGACGGCTATGCTTGCGTGCGCGTCGACTCGCGCGGCGCCGGGCGCTCGCCGGGCTACCTCTGCCACAACAACGCGCGCGAGACGCGCGACCTCTACGAATGCATCGAGTGGGCGGCGGCGCAGCCGTGGTCGAGCGGAAAAGTCGGCATGAACGGCATCTCCTATTACGCGAGCAACCAGTGGCGCGCGGCGGCCGCGCAGCCGCCGCACCTCGCCGCGATCTGCGTCTGGGAGGGGTGGAACGACCCGTACCGCGAGAGCGCCCGCCACGGCGGCATCATCTGCAGCTTCCGCAAGAACTGGCAGGACATGCAGGTGAAGACCGTCCAGCACGGCGTCGGCGAGCGAGGGAAGAAGAATCCCAACACCGGCGAGCTGGTCTGCGGGCCGGAGACGCTCTCGGTAGCGGAGCTCGCGCGAAATCGCGAGGATATGTGGCAGTCGTTCCTCTCGCGGGAGCTGATCGACGACTATTACCGCGAGCGCACCGCCGATCTGTCGAGGGTCACCGTGCCGCTGCTCTCCGCGGCGAACTGGGGCGGGCAGGGGTTGCATACGCGCGGCAACTTCGAGGGATTCACCAGAAGCAAAGCGAAAGACAAATGGCTCGAAGTCCACGGCGGCTCGCACTGGGCGCCGTTCTACACCGACTACGGCGTCGGCTTGCAGAAGCGGTTCTTCGATTTCTTCCTGAAAGGCAAGCCGAACGGCTGGGACCGGCAGCCGCGCGTCCAGCTGAACGTTCGCCATCCCGGCGAGAAGTTCGTGATTCGCCACGAGAACGAATGGCCGCTCGCGAGGACGCAGTGGACGCGCTTTTACCTGAACGCGGAATCGCTCTCGCTCTCGGCGGCCCCGGCCAAGTCGTCGCAGACGCTGACCTACGATCCGATGGGCCAGGGCGTGACGTTCTCGATGGTGGCGGAGAAGGAAACGGAGATTACCGGCCCCTCGACGCTCAAGCTCTTCGCTTCTTCGGCGACCCATGACGCGGACTTCTTCGCGGTGCTGCGCGTCTTCGATCCTTCGGGCAGGGAAGTGCTCTTCTACGGCGCCCTCGATCCGAAGACGCCGGTCGGCCAGGGATGGCTGCGCGCTTCGCATCGCAAGCTCGACCCGCGGCTTTCGCTGCCTTACCGCCCCTGGCATACGCACGACGAGCTGCAGAAGCTCGAGCCGGGAAAGCCCGTCGAGCTCGACATCGAGATCTGGCCGACCTGCATCGTCGTGCCGCAGGGCTGGAAAATCGCGCTCAGCATCCGCGGCCGCGACTACGAGCACGACGACGCGCCGGCGACCCTTTCCAACATGAAGAACGCGATGCGCGGCTGCGGGCCCTTCACGCACGACGACGAGACCGACCGGCCGCCCGCCGTCTTCGATGGCAGGGTCACGTTGCACTTCGATCGCAACCCGTACCTGCTGCTCCCCATCATTCCCGCCACGTAGGAGGAGACATGCTCAGGAAATTGCTGACCGTCGGCCTTTGGGCTCTGCTGGTGCCGCTGCTCGCTCACGCGCAGGCCGCGGCTCCGTCTTATCCGAGCAAGCCGATCCGCATCATCATTCCGTTCCCGCCGGGCAACACCACCGATATCATGTCGCGGCTCATCGCGCCGAAGATGTCGGAGCGGCTCGGGCAGCAGGTGATCGTCGAGAACCGGCCCGGCGCGAGCGGCATGCTGGGTCTCGACGCCGCGGCGAAGAGCCCGCCCGACGGCTATACCGTCGCCTGCGTGCAGGGCGGCAACATGGTGGTGCTGCCGCACACGAGCAAGAACATTCCCTACAAGCCGCTCGAGGACTTCCTGCCGGTCGCGCTCAGTACGACGAACTACCTCGGCATCGTCGCCAACGTCGACGCGCCGTTCAAGACGGTTGGCGAGATGGTGAAATTCGCCAAGGCGAATCCCGGCAAGCTGACCGTCGCGACGAACGGCGAGGGCGGCTTTCCTCACCTCGCGTTCGAGCACCTGCGCACGATGGCCGGGTTCAGTTACACGCACGTGCCGTACAAGGGATCCGCGGCGATCGCCACCGACATCATCGGCGGCCAGGTGATGGCGGGCATCGATGGCATCACCGGCATGACGCCGCACATCAAGTCCGGGCGGCTGCGCCTGCTCGCCACGACCAACAAGACCCGCCCTGCGCTCTGGCCCGACACGCCGGCGGCGTCCGAAGACGTGCCCGGCTACGAGTCGGGCGGCTGGTTCGGCTATGCCGTGCCGAAGGGCACGCCGCGCGAAATCGTGCTGAGGCTGAACGAGGAGATCAATCGCGCGATCAGCCAGCCGGAGGTGAAGGAGAAGCTGGCCAACGCCGGGCTGATCGTCGTCACCGAGTCGCCCGAGTACTTCGGCGAGATTCTGCGCGCCGACTACAAGAAGTACGGCGACCTCGTCCGGGCGATCGGCTTCACGCCGCAATGAGCAGCGCGACGAGCGCTCCGCGCTACGAGCCTTTCGGCTGGCATCACTGGCCGGAGCACTTCTTCATGTCGTACCAGTTCCGGCGCGCCCTCGGCGAGACGCAGGAAGGCGGCGGCGCGGTGAGCGAGGTGTTCCTCGCCGCAAGCCGCATGAAGCCGGGCGACGCGGAAAGCTGGCACGCCGAATGGCTGCGCATCGCGGAGCACAACGATAAAAGGGGAGACGCGGAAGAAGCCGCGGGTCACATCCGTACCGCCATGAACTGCTGGCTGCGCGCCGCCGACTACTACCGCTCCGCGGAATTCTGGCTGCGGCCCGATGATCCGCGCCGCCTGGCCACCTTCGACAAATGCGAGCACGCCAGCGGGAAGTGGCTGCGCTACGTGGGCGGCGAGGCGGTGCAGATACCGTACGAGCGGGGCGTGGCGATGCCGGCCTATTTCGTAAAGCCGAGAAACGTCGCCAAACCGCCTGTCCTGATCTCCTTCGGCGGGCTCGACTCGTTCAAGGACGAGCTGTGGTTCATGACCGGGCGCGGCGC
>DASQYN010000052.1:0-3061 GCA_035639215.1 Burkholderiales bacterium | reverse complement strand
GAGCGCCTGTCGCGCTACCGCGGCGAGCTCGTGCCGCTCGCGCGCGAGCGTGCGCGCGCCTCGCTCGCTGCCTATGGAGGCGGCAAGACGAGCATCACCGACCTGCTGGCCGCGCGCCGCAACGAGAGCGAGGTGCGCTTGCAGGCGGTGCAGCTCGAGAGCGAGACGGCGCGGCTGTGGGCGAAGCTGACCTATCTCATTCCTCATACCGGAGAGGCCCGATGAGGATGCGGACGGTCGTGGTTTCGCTGGTGCTCACCGCCGCCCTCGGCGCGGGCGCCTACGCGGCGTATGAGCTGGGAATGGCGCGCGGCATGAAGATGGCCGCATCCGACGCCGGCGCGGCGGCGGGCAACTCGGGAAGGCGCATCCTGTATTGGCACGACCCGATGGTGCCGGGCCAGAGGTTCGACAAGCCGGGCAAGTCGCCTTTCATGGACATGCCGCTGCAGCCCGTGTACGAGGACGAGGCCGCCGTGCCGGGCGGCGTCGCGGTCGATCCGCGGATGCAGCAAAGCCTCGGCGTGCGCACCGCCGAAGTGCGCAAAGGCGCGCTCGCGCCGGCGGTCGAGGCGGTCGGCAACGTCGCGTACAACGAGCGCGAGACCGCGGTCGTGCAGGCGCGCAGCAACGGCTTCGTCGAGCGCCTTTACGTCCGCGCGCCGCTCGACCCGGTGCGCAAGGGCCAGCCGCTCGCCGAGCTGTATGTGCCGGACTGGATCGCCGCGCAGGAGGAATTCCTCTCGGCGCGGCGCATGGAAGGCACGAGACTCGAGGCGATGGTCGAGGGCGCGCGCCAGCGCATGCGGCTCGCCGGCATGAGCGACGAGCAGATCCGCAGCGTCGAGAAGACGGGCCGGGTGCACGCGCGGCTCACGCTCGCCGCGCCGATCGGCGGCGTCGTCGCCGAGCTCGGTGCGCGCGAAGGCATGACGGTGGCGCCGGGCGCGATGCTCTTTCGCATCAACGGCCTCGCCACCGTGTGGGTCAATGCCGAGGTGCCCGAGGCGCAGTCGGGCGAGGTGCGCCCCGGCAACAAGGTCGAGGCGCGCACGCCGGCGCTGCCCGGCAAGGTGTTCCAGGGACGGGTGAGCGCGATCCTGCCGGAGGTCAATCCCGCGACGCGCACGCTGAAGGCGCGCGTCGAGCTCGCCAACCCGGGCGCGGAGTTGAAGCCCGGAATGTTCGCCACGGTGAACTTCACGCCGACGACGCGCAGGGAAGCGCTGCTCGTGCCGAGCGAGGCGCTGATCCGGACCGGCAGGCGCACGGTGGTCGTCGTCGCGCAGGGCGACGGCCGGTTCGCGCCGGTCGACGTGCAGGCCGGCATCGAAGCGAAAGGCGAGACCGAGATCCGCCAGGGGCTGAAGGCGGGCGACAAGGTGGTGCTCTCCGGGCAGTTCCTCATCGACTCGGAAGCGAGCCTGCGTGCCACCGAGACGCGCATGGAAGGCGCTGCCGCAGGCAGCGCATTCCACAAAGGCACGGGCAAGGTCATCTCGGTGAGTCCCGTGAACGGCTACGTCGAGCTCGCGCACGATCCCATCGCCTCGCTGCAATGGCCGGCGATGAGCATGGGCTTCCAGGCCGAGGACAAGCGCGAGCTCTGGGATCTCAAAGAAGGCGACCGCGTCGAGTTCGAGCTGAACGCGCAGCCGAACCAGGACGGCGAGTACGTCCTGCACAGCATCCGGCGGAGCGGCCGATGATTGCCCGGCTGATCCGCGCCTCGATCGCGAACCGCTTCCTGGTGCTGCTCGGCACGGCGGTGCTCGCCGCGTGGGGAGTCTGGGCGATGCAGCGCACGCCGCTCGACGCGATCCCGGACCTCTCCGACGTGCAGGTGATCATTCGCACCACCTACCCCGGGCAGGCGCCGCAGATCGTCGAGAACCAGGTCACCTATCCGCTCGCCACGACGATGCTCTCGGTGCCCGGCGCACGCGCCGTGCGCGGCTACTCGATGTTCGGCGACTCGTTCGTCTACATCCTGTTCGAGGACGGCACCGATCCCTACTGGGCGCGCTCGCGCGTGCTCGAGTACCTGAACCAGGTCCAGTCGCGCCTGCCGGCGCAGGCCAAGACCGCGCTCGGCCCGGACGCCACCGGCGTCGGCTGGATCTACGAGTACGCGCTCGTCGATCGCAGCGGCCGCATGGACCTCTCGCAGCTGCGCGCGCTGCAGGACTGGTTCCTCAAGTACGAGCTCAAGGCCGTGTCCAACGTCGCCGAGGTTGCGAGCGTCGGCGGCATGGTGCGCCAGTACCAGGTCGTGCTCGACCCGGACCGGCTGCGCGCCTACGGCATCCCGCAGTCGAAGGTGATCGAGGCGGTGAGCCGCGCGAACCAGGAGACCGGCGGCTCGGTGCTGGAGCTCGGCGAAGCCGAGTACATGGTGCGCGCCTCGGGCTACCTGCATTCGCTCGACGATTTCCGCAAGATCCCGCTCGCCGCGAGCGACGCGGGCGTCCCGGTGCGCCTGGGCGACGTGGCGCGCATCCAGGTCGGGCCCGAGATGCGCCGCGGCATCGCCGAGCTCGACGGCGAGGGCGAGGTCGCGGGCGGCGTCATCGTCATGCGCTCGGGCAAGAACGCGCTCGAGACGATCGACGCGGTGAAGGCGAAGCTCGTCGCGCTGAAGCCGAGCCTTCCCGCCGGTGTCGAGATCGTGCCGGTCTACGACCGCTCGAGCCTCATCAAGCGCGCCGTGGCGAACCTCGAGCAGAAGCTGGTCGAGGAATTCGTCGTCGTGGCGCTCGTCTGCCTCCTCTTCCTCTTCCACCTGCGCTCGGGATTCGTGGCGATCGTCTCGCTGCCGCTCGGCGTGCTGATGGCGTTCGTCGTCATGTATTACCAGGGAGTAAACGCCAACATCATGTCGCTCGGCGGCATCGCCATCGCCATCGGCGCGATGGTGGACGCGGTCATCATCATGATCGAGAACGCCCACAAACACATGGAGCACGACCAGGGCAAAAAGCCCCACTGGGACATCATCCGCGATGCCTCCGTCGAGGTCGGGCCGACACTGTTCTACTCACTCCTGGTGATCACGGTCTCC
>DASQYN010000051.1:0-7051 GCA_035639215.1 Burkholderiales bacterium | reverse complement strand
GAGCTTGGCCTTCCCGATAACGACAGCTACACCTCCTATGCCGATCTCGATCGGCCCTTCGTGGTCTGGAACGTGTTCGCCGCGCCGGAATTCTCGGTCGAGCCGAAGCGCGAGTGCTTCCCTTTCAGCGGCTGCGTGCCGTATCGCGGCTTCTTCTCGGAAAGCGCGGCGCGCAGCGAGGCGAAGAAGCTGAAGCGCGAGGGCCTCGACGTCTACCTGGGCGGCGTGCTCGCCTACTCGACGCTCGGCTGGTTCAACGATCCCTTGCTCTCGACCTTCATCCGCTATCCCGATGCGCAGGTAGCGCGCCTGGTGTTTCACGAGCTCGCGCACCAGGTCGCCTACGCCAAGGGCGACACCACCTTCAACGAGTCGTTCGCCGTGGTGGTCGAGGAAGAAGGTGTCCGGCGCTGGCTGCAAAGCCAGGGGCGTACCAAGGAGCTCGCGACGTTCCAGGCTGCGCAGGCGAGAAAGCGTGCCTTCGCGGTGCGTGTCAAAGACACCCGCGAGCGGCTGGCCGCGATCTATGCATCGGGCGCCTCGCCGCAAGCGCTGCGGGCGCAAAAGCGCGCCGAGTTCGACCGGCTGCGCGCCGATTTCCCGAGCGTCGTGCCGGTCGAGCCGAACAATGCCTTCCTGGCCTCCGTCGCGCTTTATACGGAGATGGTGCCGGGCTTCGAGCGGCTGCTCGCCGAGAGCGGGGGCGACTTGGCGACGTTCTATGGCCGGGTGCGGCAGCTCGCGGCGAGCGATCGCAGCGTGCGCGATACGCTGCTCGCGCAGCGTCCTTAGAGGTCAGGAAAGCGGGATATCGACGATCGCGCGGAAAGCCGGCCGCTCGCATAGCCGGTCGAACCACGCCTTCAGGTTTCGCTGATCCGGCCGCTCGATCGGCAGCCGCATCCACAATTGCACATGGCAGCCGAGCGGAATGTCGCCCATCGTGAAGCGGTCGCCGGCGAGATATTTCTTTCCTGCCAGCGCGGCGTCCGGGATGGCGAGCAGCGCCGCGCACTTCTTGCGCGCCTCTTCGATGGCCGGGGCGTCGCGCTTTTCCGGCGCCACGCGCACCAGCGGCCAGAAGACCGGCCGCTGGAACTCGCGCGAGAAGGTGTGCGTCCAGTCCATCCATTTCTCCGCTTCCGCGCGTGCGCGCAGATCGGCCGGCCAGAGCGTCCCGGCGGCGTCCTTCGCGGCGAGGTAGCGCACGATGGTATGCGACTCCCAGAGCACGAAGCCGCCGTCGTCGATGGTGGGCACGAGGCCGGTCGGGTTCATGCGCCGGTATTCGGGCGTATCGTTCACGCCGAACTGCAGTCCCGCATCGATGCGCTGGTACTTGAGCCCGAGCTCCTCGGCGGCCCAGAGCGCCTTCTTGACGTTCACGGAGTTGGTGCGACCCCAGATCTTCAGCACGCTAGAACCCGACCGCCTGGCCGTCGCGCCGCGGGTCGCTCGCCGTGAAGTAGCCGCCTTCCAGCTTCCAGATGAGCTGCGCGCTGCCGAACTGGTTGTAATCGTCGATGTTCACGATGCGGTGGCCGCGCCGTACCAGCTCCTCCAGCGTGGCGGCGGGAAAGCGACCTTCCTCGACGCTGACATCCAGGCCCTGGACCACCCGGAAGCGCGGGCCGTCGCAAGCGGCCTGCGGGCTCTGGCCGTAGTCGGCGATGCGCACCATCACCTGCGCATGACCCTGCGGCTGCATGGTGCCACCCATCACGCCGAAGCTCATGACCGGCTTGCCTCGCCGCGTGACGAAACCCGGAATGATCGTCTGGTAGGGGCGCTTGCGCGGGCCGACGCGGTTCGGATGGCCGGGCTCGAGGACGAAGGTGCCGCCGCGATTCTGGAGCGAGATGCCGTCGACGACCACCCCCGAGCCGAAGCCCATGTAGTTCGACTGGATGAACGACACCATCATTCCGGAGGCATCGGCGGCGGTCAGGTAAACGGTCCCGCTTTGCGGCGGCTTGCCGTGGCCGAAGTCCTGCGCGTGCTTCATGTCGATCAGCTTTGCCCGTGACTTGAGATAGCCCGCATCGAGCAGGTGCTCGCAGCGCACGGCCACCATGTGCTCGATGTCGGCGACATAACGCCGAGCGTCGGCGAACGCGAGCTTCATCGCTTCGATCTGCAGATGCACGCTGTCCGGTCCGTCGACGGCGTGGCTGCGCACATCGAAGTGCTCGAGCATTCCGAGGGCCATCAGGGCGACGATGCCCTGGCCATTGGGGGGTATCTCGTGCAGCGTGTAGCCGCGATAGCTCATCTCGAGCGGCTTTACCCAGTCGGGCTGGTTCGCGGCGAGGTCCTCGGCGCGCATGGCGCCGCCGTACTTGCGCGCGTGCGCCGCGAGCTTCTCCGCGTATTCGCCGCGGTAAAAAGCCTTGCCCTTCGTCGCGGCGATTCGCTCGAGCGCGCGGGCGTGCGCAGGGAACCGGAACCGCTCCCCCGGGCGAGGCGCGCGGCCGTTCGGCAGGAAAGCCTGCGCGAATCCCGGCAGGTCCTGCAGCTCGGCGACCTGCTTCTCCCATTGGCCGGCGATCGTCGGCGAGACGAGAAAACCTTCGCGGCCATACGCGATCGCCCGCTCGAAGAGCTTCTTGAACGGCAGCTTGCCCCATCTCGCATGCAGCTCGACCCACGCCGCCACGCAGCCAGGGACGGTCACCGTGTCCCAGCCGCGCACCGGCATCGTCTTGTACTTGCCGAAATACTCGGCCGTCCATCCTTCCGGCGAGCGGCCCGAAGCATTCAGGCCGTGCAGGCGCCGCCCGTCCCAGACGAGCGCGTAGGCGTCGGAACCGATGCCGTTCGATACCGGCTCGACGAGGGTCAGCGTGATCGCCGTGGCGAGGATCGCGTCGACGGCGTTGCCGCCGGCGGCGAGCATCTGCAGCCCTGCCTGCGCGGCGAGCGGCTGCGAGGTCGCCACGACGTTCTGCGCGAGCAGCGGCTTCCTTGGCCAGGCGTAGGGGTTGGTCCAGGAAAAAGCATCCGTCGAGTCGCGCGCTGGCGCGCGCAGGTCCGTCATCGAGCGATCGTTCATCCTTCCACCGTTTCGAAATCGAGCACCACGCGGCCCACCACGCGGCCGGCCTTGAGGTCGTCGAGCGCTGCGTTCGCCTCTCCTGCCGGGCGGGTCTCGATGGGCAGCGCCTTCAGCTTGCGCCGCTTCGCGAGGGCGACCACTTCCTTCAGCTCCTGGAGGCTGCCCACGTACGATCCGACGATGGCGATCGCACGCTGGGCGATCGTCGGCAGGGGATGCACGAGCTCCCCGCCGAACAAGCCGCAAATGACGTAGCGGCCGCCCTTGCGCAAGCTGGCGATGCCAAGCGCCGCGGTGGCCGGGCTGCCGACGAAGTCGAGAACGCCAGCCATGCCGAGAAGCTTGTCAGCCGATCCCTCTCGAGTATTCACGGTGCGTCTCGCGCCGAGCTTGGCAGCCGCGGCGAGCTTCCGGTCGTCGATGTCGCAGGCGACGATGTTCTTCACGCCGCGCGCGCGCAGCACCGACAACGCGATCAGGCCGAGGCCACCGCAGCCGAGCACCGCGACTTCGTCCTTCGCGCCGAGCGGCGGCAGCTTCGTCGCGGCGCTGTAGGTGGTAAGCGCCGAGCAGGCGAGCGTCGCGGCAAACGAGTCGTCGATGCCGCTGGCGTCGATCAGGTACTTCGGGTCCGGGACGAGCAGATGGGTGCTGTAGGCGCCCGCGCGGTTGACGCCAAGATAACGCGAGCCGGAGACGCAGTAATTGTCCTGCCCGGCCTTGCATACCGCGCATTTGCCGCAGCCGATCCAAGGATAGACGAGGCGTTTCTGGCCGACCTTCACGCCTTTCGCCCTCGGGCCGAGCGCCGCGACGATGCCGAGGGGCTCGTGGCCGAGGGTGAACGGCGGAACGCAGCCGCGCTCCTTCACTTGGAAGCGCTTGCCGCCGCCGAGATCGAAATAGCCGTCCCAGATATGCAGGTCCGAATGGCAGACACCGGCGCGCGTGACGCGCATCAGCACTTCGCTTCCCTGGGGCCGCGGCGTCGAGGCGAGCACCTTCTGGAGGGGCGCGCCGTGCTCGATGACCTGGTAGCTGATCATGCTCTTGCCGAGGCTTCCAGCGCCTGATCGATATCCCAGAGGATGTCGTCCAGCGTCTCGATGCCGACCGAGACGCGGATCATGTCCGGCGCAACGCCGGCCTTCAGCTGGTCGGCTTCGTCCATCTGCCGGTGAGTGGTCGAGGCGGGATGGATGACCAGGGTCTTCGCATCGCCGATGTTCGCGAGATGGCTCATGAATTGCGCCGCTTCGATGAAGCGCTCGCCGGCCTTGGCGCCGCCTTTGACACCGAAGTTCAGCAGCCCCGAGGCGCCCTTCGGCAGATACTTCTTCGCCAGCGAGTGGTATTTGTTGTCCGCCAGCCCGGGATAATTCACCCAGGCGACGCGGGGATGGCTCTCGAGGAACTTGGCCACCGCGAGCGTGTTCTCGCAGTGCCGGTCCATGCGCACGTGCAGCGACTCCAGGCCCTGCAGCAGCAGCCAGGCGTTGAGCGGCGAGAGCGCCGGGCCGAAAGTGCGCATGATCTCCATGCGCGCCTTCATCGTGTAGCCGAAATCGCCGAACGTCTCGTGGAAGATGACCCCGTGGTAGCCCGGCGAGGGCGAGGTGAACTCCGGAAACTTGCCGTTGCCCCAGTCGAACTTTCCCGATTCGACGATCGCGCCGCCCATGGTGGTGCCGTGGCCGCCGATGTACTTGGTGGCCGAGTGCACGACGATGTCGGCGCCCCATTCGATCGGCCGGCACAGGTAGGGCGAAGGCACCGTGTTGTCGACCACCAATGGAACTTCCGCCTCGTGCGCGATGCGCGCGAGCGCCTCGATGTCGACGATGTTGATGAGCGGATTGCCGAGCGTCTCGGCATAGAGCAGCTTGGTGTCCTTGCGGATCGCCTTGCGGAAGCTCGCCGGGTCATCCGGATGCACGAAGGTCGTCTCGATGCCGAGCTTCTTCAGGTTGACGTGCAGCAGCGTGTGCGTGCCGCCGTAGAGGGTCGACGCCGAGACGATATGGTCACCGCCGCTGCACAAGGTAAGGATGGCGGTGACCTCGGCCGCCTGGCCGGTCGAGCAGGCGAGCGCCGCGCGGCCGCCTTCGATCGCCGCCATGCGCTCCTCGAACACGGCTACCGTGGGATTCGAGATCCGGCTGTAAACGTTGCCGAACGTCTGCAGGTTGAAAAGGCTCGCCGCGTGCTCGGCGGAGTCGAAGACGAAGGAAGTCGTCTGGTAGATCGGCGCGGCGCGCGCCCCGGTCGCCGGATCGGGGATCTGCCCGGCGTGCAGGCAAAGCGTCTCGAAGCCGAACTTGCGGTCGGCCATCTACCGGCCGGAATCGTCGCTGTCGTTCTCCGGCTTCTCTGGTGCCGACTCTTCGCGCCGGCTGGTGGCCGCGCGCCGGTACTCCGAGGGCGGCACGCCGACCTGGTTCAGGAAGAAGCGCGTGAAGTTGCTCTGGGCGGAAAAGCCGAGCTCGGCGGCGACCTCGGCAATCTTGCTGTGGCCGTAGGACAGGCGCGAGATCGCGGTCTCGACGCACAGCATGTCGAGGTAGGCGCGCGGCGAGAAGCCGGTGCAAAGCTGAAAAAGATCGTAAAAACGAGAGCGCGACAGCCCGACCTGGTTCGCCAGGTCGTCCATGTTGAGCTCCTTGTTGGGATGGGCGCGCAGCAGCGCGATGGCGCGCCGGATGCGCATGTCTTCGAACCGCGAGCCGCGCCACAGCGGCGAGGAGGCGCGTCGGCGGGCGAGATAGGTCTCGACGATCGAAAGCAGCAGCTCCTGCAGCATGAACTCGAGCCGCTCGGGAGAGAGGAACCGGTCGTTCAGCACCTCGATGGCCAGCGTATCCGCGAGCTGGCGGATGCGCGGCGTGATCGGCTCCACCCCTACGGTGAAGGGCCGCGGATCCTCGGCGGTGAAGACCGCCGGAAACCCGGAGCGAAGCCACTCGGCCGCCGAATGCAGCACCACCGCGCGCGTCGGCCCCGGGCTGATGTGCAGCTCGCCGGGATTGAGGAAGAGCACGCCGTCATAGCTCTGTTGCAGGACGATGACCGGGTCGGCCTGGGCCTCGATGCGCTCGTCGCTGCCGACATCGTCGAGCACCAGCCGCCCGAAGCGACCCTCGAATAGCCTCAAGGTCCTCCCCATGGCGAGAGGATACCTCAGACAGGAGCTAGTAAGCGAGCCAACGCGGGCGCTTCGCGGAGATGATCCGCGTGTTGACCCCGATCCAGTTCAGGCCGCCGAAAAGGCGTCCATGCTCGATCTTGACGCAGCGGTCCATCACCGCTTCCAGGCCGGCGGCCCGCGCCCGGGCCGCCGCCGGCTCGTTCCGCACGCCGAGCTGCTGCCAGAGGACCCTCGCCCCCACCGCGATGGCGTCCTCGGCGATCGGCATGACATCCTGGGTTTTGCGGAACACGTCGACGATGTCGATCTTATCGGCCACGTCGCGCAGCGACGGATAGCACTTCTCGCCGAGGATTTCGCGATAGCGCGGATTCACCGGGATGACCCGGTAGCCGTGCTCCTGCATGTATTTCGCGGCGAAGTAGCTCGGTCGGAACCAATCGGCGGAAAGGCCGACCACGGCGATGGTGTGGTTCTCGCGCAGGATGCGGCGCAGCGTGTTGATGTCGTCCATGCGCTCGTAACTATAATCCAAGCCCTGCGATGAGCCTCCATCCCCAGGTCGCGGCGCTGCTCGAGCGCATCGCGCGCTCGCCGTTGCCCAAGTACTACGCGGTGTCACCGGTGGTCGCGCGGCGCATCTATCGCGACACGCGCGCCGCGCTCTCGCCGAAGCCGCCGCAGGTGGCCGAGGTGCGGCTGCTCGCCTTTCCGGACTACGCGATCCGCGTTTACCGTCCGTCGGCGGACGAAAACCTGCCGGCGCTCGTCTATTTCCACGGCGGCGGCTGGACTATCGGCGACGTGGATACGCACGATGTCGTTTGCCGGCAGCTCGCGGCGGGCGCTCG